>JAQVKJ010000157.1 GCA_028694715.1 Weeksellaceae bacterium
ACCATTCAAAGTGGGTGATTCCTACCAATTGGTAAAGCTATCCAAGTCCAAATCGGTGCCAGACTCCATCAATTCAAGCCATATACTGATTTCATACAAAGGAACCGATGTGGCATCAAGAGACAATTCAATCACAAGAACCAGAGATGAGGCCAGGATTTTTGCAGACAGTATCTTGGCAATGGCCCAAGCAAATCCGGCCAATTTCAAATCTTTGGTTGCAGAATATTCCGATGACGCCGGCTCAAAAATCAAAGACGGAAACATCGGCTGGCAAAGTGCCAACACCCAGGGCTTGGCCGCAGAATATCTGCAGTTTCTACAGACCCATGATACAGGAGAAATCGGTTTGACCGAATCTGCATTCGGGTACCATATCATTAAAATTGATGGCGTGAAAACCCGGCTTGGTTATCAGATTGCTATCATACTCAAAGAACTAAAACCATCACAGGAAACCGCAGATAAGATTTTTGCAGATGCGAGAACTTTTGCCCAAGAAGTACAGGGCAAATCTTTGAATGAATTTGCCAATATGGCGCAGAAAAACGATTTTAATTACAATTCAACAGACGGAGTAAGTCGTTATTATACCCAATCAATAGTGGACCCATCCTCTGGATTCAGTAACGATGAAGACGATGACATACTCAAATGGGTATTCAATAAAAATACCAAGGCGGGGAACACCTCATTGTTCACCACAGTAAATGAAGACCAGATTGTGGTCTTTGTGAAAGCAAAATATCCCAAAGGGCTGGCTCCTGTGAGCGCAGTGAGAAGTGAAATCGAACCCCTATTGAAACAAAGAAAATTGGTCGAAAAAATCAACGCTGAATTGGGCGGAAATCCAACTGTAGATGACATGGAGTCCAAATTCAATGCAACCAGAGGTACTTCTGCCATCACATTCGGAAACGCACAGATCGAAGGAAAAGGTGCTGAACACAGAGTGGCGGGTGCCGTTTTCGGAATGAGTTCCGGAACAACATCCAAAGCGATTCAAGGAAACGACGGTATCTATGTGGTGAAATTGAATTCGGTAGCCGACAAACCCGTTGTTGAGGATGCAGAATTCCTAATAGATCAACTGACCGGACAGCAAAGACAAGTCATGACACAGCAACTGGTGCCGTCCATCATCAGAGCATCAGAAATTAAAGATTTCAGGTCTCAACGACTCGACAGTCAGTCTCAGATGTAATGAAAATTGAATGATGAAAATATTGGAAACCGTCTGAGGAATTAGACGGTTTTTTTTTGGATTAAAATGAGAATCATTCATTTTTTATTTGTTTAAGTAGATTTTCTAATTCTCTCATATTTTCGGCCCCACCACCACGCCATTTGCCTATAATTATTCCATCGGAATTTATAAGAACCTTCACAGGGATTGCATTAACAAAGTACTGTTTTTCTAATTCGGTATTTTCATTTTCTTTTAATGACAGTTGTTTCCACAAACCTAATTCATACTTTTGAATTGCATTTTTCCATTTTTCGGTATTTTCATCTCTTGAAATCCCAATAATTTCTAAGTTGTCTGAATTGTTTTTATAAATTGTTTTTAAGTGAGGAAATTCCTCAATACAAGGAGCACACCAACTGGCCCAGAAGTCTAATAATACGAACTTTCCTTTTAAGGATGAAAGTTTAAGAATTTCTCCATTTTGGTCTATTAAAGAAAAATCCGGGGCATAGGCACCTACCTTACTTCCATAAAAATATTGTAACTCCTGTTTGATTTGTGTTCCAACAGTGCTATTTTTAATTTTTTCATTAAGATTATTATATAAAGATTGAATTCTGTCAATTATCTGAAGCCCTTCACTCTGTTTAAGAATGTTTTGTAATGCATTTGCTGAAACATATGAAGATGGGTTTTCTCTTATAAATTCAATGCGAATTTGTACACTTTCTAACTTTAGCTTTTTATATTCATAGGATAAGGAATCTATTTTTGAAGAAATAAATGAAAGCTCGATGGAATTCGTAGTTTTTTCTTTTTCTGAAGAAAAGTGATTTAATTGATTGGTAATTTCTTTAAAATTTAAACTACTCAATCGCTTCTGCATTAATTCATATTCTTTTTGGGTGGTTCCTCCAAAAATTTCTGAATTAAGCATATTTTGTGGATTTATAGTAATGTAGGTTGTGTAAGAAGGCTCAATAAAAAAACCAATTGCTGATTGTCCATCATCGATAAGTTCACTATTGTTATATAAGGTAATAACAGTAGGTGCATCAATGCTCCCTTTAATACTAAATTTGTTATTTTTAATTTGAATGGAATCTTGTATAGTATTTATACCATTACTATATGTGAAAAAAATTATATCATAATTACTTTTTTTCGCTACATCTCCTATCACTGTAAAAGCAAATTGAGAAAAGACACAAGTAGGAAAGAAGCATGAAAATATGAATGTTAACAATATACGCATCCCTAAAATAAATTAAACTACCATCTCCAGAAAGAAATGGCAGCTTATTAAATAATGTTTTGAGAACTATTATTCACTGCATTTTCTTCCATCAAATCTACTAATAATTTCTCCACACTCCGGAGTTGGTATCATAGGAACGAATTCTTTTACCACCTCACAAAATAAGAAACTCTCTTAGTCAATAGATTAAGAGAGCTTTAAGTACCCGAGGCCGGAATCGAACCGGCACGTCATTGCTGACACAGGATTTTGAATCCAGCGCGTCTACCAGTTCCGCCACTCGGGCTGAAACGGACGGCAAATATAGAATGATTTTGTGATTAATTCAAAATTAAATTTCAATTTCTAAACCATCAAAAGCCAAAAACATGTTTTGAGGAAGTTCCGATTGGGTTTCGTCATGAAATCCAATCCCGGGACTGAGATGGGTGAAATAAGTACGACCGGCCTGAATCCTTTCCGACATTTCAACCGCCTGCTCCAATGTGAAGTGTGCAAAATGCTTTTCTTTTTTACGAAGCGCGCTGAGTACCAACACCCTAACTTTGGTAATCTTTTCTATTGTAGCTTCTGGCAAATCACTTACATCGGTGAGGTAAGCAAATTTATCGTCAATCAAATAGCCATTGATGTTCAGTTCTCCATGAATTACTTCGAGAGGAAGAATTCTGAAACCCGCAAATTCAAACTCTTCTTTGCCTGTGATGTGTTCGTGTACTGCCGGGGCACCCGGATATTTTTTGTCGGCAAAGGCATACGGAAACCTTTTTCGAATTTCATTCAGTGTGTGTTCCTTTCCAAAAATATCCATCGGTTTCCCGTTGAAATGAATAAAGGCTCGGGTGTCGTCCAGTCCCAGCACATGGTCGTTGTGTTCATGGGTATAGAGAATTCCCTCCAGACTGTTGATGCCGGCTCTGATCATTTGATATCTAAAGTCCGGGCCGCAGTCAATGTTGATGTTTTTTTGATTTTTTGTAAGTACCACCGAAGTTCTGAGTCTTTTGTCTTTTGGATTGCTTGAAAAATTAACGGGATGGCGACTGCCGATGATGGGGACTCCTTGCGAAGCTCCAGTACCTAAAAATTGTATTTTGATTGTGTCAGCATTCATAGCAGTGGTAAAATTACTGCAAAAATATCTTAATGGATATTTTGGCCAAAAAAAGGACGCCGCATGGGACCTTTCACAAGATTTGACCGATGATTGATCAGTTGTTATTCTGCTTCCTCGATTGTGGGTATCGATTCGGTCATTGACTCAGTTGTCTGTTCTTCTGCCTGCATGGAATCGATGACCTTTTGTTTTGCTTTTTCGAGTTCTTCATTGGCTTTGTTGGCTTTCTCCTGTGCTTTGTCCACATTTTTTCTTAACTCTTCCAAAGACGGCAGATTTTCCGGTCTTGTTTTTAACTTTTCGGTATTATTGAAATTAAAGGAAAGACCGACGCCCAAAGTTTGTTTCAACTGTGTTTTTTTGATTTGATCCTCGTCATAAAACAGATTAAGAGATGCTTGTGCGGAGATGAAACTGTTGACCTTTAGGTCGAGCACGCCTTGATAGGCGATGTCCATATTCATCACTCTGCCCAAATAATTAGAATAAATCCCCAGTTGATTGTCATAAGTGATGTTTTTCATCAGTTTGACTTTGTATCTGGCTCCGGCAAAGGCACCCAACTCATAAACAAATGAGTCCCCGTCATTTTTCAAACCAAAGTTGCCTTTGTGTTGAAGTTCTTTGTCTCTCACAAAAACAAATCTTGAAGTAAGCGGATGAAAGTTGACCTGAAGGTTTTCGTTTGGTTTATAATCCACACCCAGTCCAAAGGAGAGATATCCCGGTGCCATCAGGTTCGAAGTTTTTTTGTATTCGCCAGTATCCGGATTCTGTATGCTGTAATCAAAACCTTCAGAAAATTGGGTTTTGAAATTCATTGCTGCCGCAAAGTAAAAGTTTCTGGCAAATTCATAACCATAGGATGAACTCAAGTCAATCACATCATTTGATTTTCTGTATTCTTCGCCCTCATTTTTGAGTACCCCATAATTCTACATAACGCGATTGTCCCAAATGTGTCGGCCTTTTGTGTAGTTGAATTCATAATCTATATTGGCGGTGAGCGCATAAGAAT
>JAQVKJ010000158.1 GCA_028694715.1 Weeksellaceae bacterium
TATCGATAGATTGTATTACGACCGAAGCAAACCTTTTGAGAAAATGATTCCGGTGTACAATCGTTACAATGTTGAAAAATCGGTTCAGAAGCCTGCAGCTTATATCATTCCACAAGGTTGGTGGAGGGTAATTGAACGATTGCAACTCAATGGAGTACAAATGAGACAATTGAAAGAAGATTTGACGCTGGAAGTCGAAATGTACAGCATTAAGGATTACAAATCTTTGTCCAACGCATACGAATCTCATCACTTGAATTATGATGTGGAAGTGATTAAAACCACTAAACATAAAAATTTCAGAAAAGGCGATTGGTACATTCCGATGAACCAGAAAGCCAATAGGTTTTTGGTTGAAACCCTTGAGCCGGAATCAATGGATGGATATCTTGCTTGGAATTTCTTCGATGGAATTTTTCAGAGGAAAGAAGGGTTTTCTCCATATGTCTTTGAAGACATTGCGGCCGATTATCTGGATGCGCATCCTGAAGTCAAACAAAAACTTGAGGAGAAAAAGAAATCGGATCCTGAATTTGCAACCAATGCCTATGCGCAACTGTATTTTGTGTATGAAAATTCGCCTTGGATTGAACCGGAGTTTATGCATTATCCGGTTTATCGACTGATGTTTCCGCTGCAAGATTAATCTTATGTTTTGGAAGCCTTTTTGCTTCCCTCATATATATCGTATCTCAGAAAATCGCATTCCAGTTTTCCGTTATATACTTTGATTTTTTTGGAAGGTTTCAATCCTACAAATTTTTTGGCTGATAAATCAGAAGTAATGAACCAGGCAAATGTATTTGGATAATTGTTTTTCAATGTATCACCGATAGATTTGTACAGAATTTCATTGTCGCTTTCCAGTCGTTCATTGTAGGGTGGATTGAACAGAATCAACACCGGGAACAAATCTTTTTCGGTTTTGAAAAAATCTTTTCTGAATACCTCTGCAAAATCAGAAAGTCCGGCGTTTGAGATGTTTTGTTCTGCGATTTCCAGTACTGTGGGATTGATGTCAAATCCGACGATTTTGCCTGAAAATTCACTGATTCTTTTCAAACGGGTTTCCTTGATTTTATCAAAAAGAATTTCATCGTAATCCTTCCAGTTTTGAAAAGCGAAGTGTTTTCGGTGAATCTGTGGAGGAATATTGGCAGCCATCAAGGCAGCTTCGGTCAGAATTGTTCCCGAACCGCACATTGGGTCGAGTAGATTTCCCTTGCCATTCCAACCTGCGGTTTTGAGCAATCCGGCGGCCAGTACTTCATTGAGTGGTGCTTTTCCGTGAGCTGTTTTGTAACCTCGCCTGTGGAGTGATTCTCCACTGCTGTCCAATGAAAGTGTGACTTTGTCGTGACTGATGTGAAGATTAAACCAAATCTCGGGCTTGATTTTATCCACGCTTGGCCGTTTGCCAAATTTCTGTTGAAAGCGGTCAGCCAATGCGTCTTTTACCTTGAGTGCTGCATAATGAGAATGAGTGAAATATGAAGAATGAACAGTGGCGTCAATCACAAAAGTATTTTCGATGGACAGATAATTTTCCCATTCAAATTTCTTAAATCTTTCGTACAACTGATTTTCATTTTTCACTGAAAACGAAAGAATGGGTTTCAGGATTCTCAGTGCGGTCGAGAGGCTATAATTGGCTTTGTACATGAAGCCTGTGTCTCCGTAGAATTCAACCAAGCGGTTTTTGATGCTGACATCTGCAGCACCGATTGACCTGAGTTCATCGGCCAATATGGTTTCGAAACCAAAAAAGGTTTTTGCCTGAAGTTTAAAATTTTCCAAAATCAGATTTTTAACAAAATTAGAATTTATTCATCATAAAGGATGAAATGATTTTTTAGTGTTTCAATTCTTCTTTTAAGAATTCCCCGGTGATGCTTTCTTTGTTTTTAACAATTTCCTCGGGTGTACCGGTGGCTATGATTCTTCCGCCTTTTTCACCACCGTCTGGCCCGATGTCGATGATGTGGTCGGCCAATTTGATAACATCTAAGTTGTGCTCGATAATGATGACTGTATTTCCATGGTTAACAATGGTGTCTATCACGCCCATCAACACTCTGATGTCTTCAAAGTGCAGTCCGGTAGTAGGTTCGTCTAAGATGTAGATTGTTTTTCCGGTTTGTCGTTTGCTCAGTTCTGCCGCCAGTTTTACCCTTTGGGCTTCACCGCCCGAAAGGGTAGTGGACTGCTGGCCGAGGGTAATGTATCCGAGGCCGACATCCTGAAGGGTTTTGATACTTCTGTAAATTTTTGGAATGGGTTCAAAGAATTCCACGGCTTCATTGACGGTCATGCCCAGCACATCCGCAATAGATTTTCCTTTGTATCTGATTTCAAGTGTTTCTCTGTTAAATCTTTTTCCGTGACAGCTTTCACAGGGTACATAAACATCGGGTAGGAAATTCATTTCTATGATTTTTAAACCAGCTCCCTGACAAGTTTCGCAACGGCCCCCTTTCACATTGAATGAAAATCTTCCGGGTTTGTAGCCTCTGATTTTGGATTCGGTGAGTTCAGTATATAGATTTCGGATGTCTGAAAACAAATTGGTATAAGTGGCCGGATTTGAACGTGGCGTTCTACCGATGGGCGATTGATTTACCTCGATGACTTTGTCTATCAGTTCGAGGCCTTCGATTTTTTTGTACGGCATTGCTGTCTTTTCAGAGCGGTAGAAATGTGCACTCAAGATGGGGTATAGGGTTTCGGTAATTAGTGTAGATTTTCCGCTGCCAGAAACACCGGTAACGACAATCAGTTTTCCGAGTGGAATTTCTAAATCTACATTTTTCAGATTGTTTCCACTTGCACCATAGAGTTTCAATGATTTTCCGTTTCCTTTTCGTCTTTCTGCTGGAACTTTGATTGTTAGGTCTCCATTGATGTAATCAGAAGTCAGTGTTTTGGCAGATTTTATTTTTTGGGCATCACCTTGCCACACGATTCTTCCTCCGCTTCGTCCGGCTTTTGGTCCGATGTCTATGACATAGTCTGATTTTAGAATCATGTCTTTGTCGTGTTCGACCACCAATACGGAATTGCCGATGTCTCTGAGTTTTTTGAGCGAATCAATCAGTTTGATATTGTCTCTCTGGTGAAGTCCTATGGAAGGTTCGTCCAGAATATACAACACATTGACGAGTTGAGAGCCTATCTGTGTAGCCAGTCTGATTCTTTGTGCTTCACCTCCGGAAAGCGATTTGGAAGGGCGATCCAGTGTGAGATAATTCAGTCCTACATCGAGTAGAAATACGAGACGGGTTTTGATTTCTTTCAGAACCTCGTGTGCAATTTTTTGTTGTTTTTCATTGAGTTTTTTGTCGAGGGATTCAAGCCAGTTCAGCAAAAATTGTAAATCAAAATGAGCAACTTCTCCTATGTTTTTTTTATCTATTTTAAAATGTAGCGAAGCTTTGTTTAGTCGGTAACCTTCACACTCGGGGCATTCAATTCTCTTTGAGAATTTCTTCGAAACCATGTCTGAAAAGGGGTCTTCTTTATCGTTCATGATTTGTTCGATGTATGGAATCATCCCTTCAAAATCAATTTTATATATTTTTTTTACATCAGCAAATTTTAGTTGAACATCAACGGTTTCGTTCAGTCCATACATTATGTCGTGCAGCAGATGTTTGTTCAGCTTTTTGAAAGGTGTATCGATGGATTCGCCGTACTTTGCATAAATGGCTTCGATTTGTTTTTCGAGTCTTGAAGTGTATTTTAATTCCTCCAGTGGTGCAATCATCCCGTTTTTTAACGAGAGATTGTGGTTGGGGAAAACCTTGTCGAGGTCTGCGACTTTCAAAGTTCCCAGTCCGTTACAACTTGGGCAGGCGCCTTTGGGCGAATTGAATGAAAATGAGTTGGGTTCTGGTGTAGGGTAGGAGATACCGGTGGTTGGACACATCAGGTTTCTACTGTAGAAACGCACCTCATCGGTTTCATAGTCAAAAATCATCAGTACATTTTCACCCTGTTGCATGGCTGTGTCAATAGAACTGAGAAGTCTTTCGTCAGAAATTTTATGGGTCAGTTTAATTTTATCGATGACAAGTTCTATGTCGTGTGTTTTGTATCGGTCGAGTTTCATTCCCGGCGTAATTTCCATCAAAACCCCATTGACTCTGACTTCCAAGTATCCTCTCTTAGCGATTTGAGCGAACAATTCCCTATAATGTCCTTTTCTGGAACGAATGAGTGGAGAAAGTACTGCTATTTTTTTGTCGGTAAAATTATCCCTGATTAAGGTTTTGATTTGTTCGTCGCTATAACTGACCATTTCTTCTCCGGTTTCATGCGAATACGCAGTGGATGCTCTTGCGTATAGGAGTCTGAGAAAATCATAGATTTCAGTAATGGTCCCCACGGTTGACCTTGGGCTTTTGGAGGTTGTTTTTTGTTCTATGGCGATGACCGGTGATAGCCCCTCTATCTTGTCCACATCCGGTCTGTCAAGTCCTCCGAGAAACTGACGGGCGTAGGCAGAAAAAGTTTCGATGTATCGTCTTTGTCCTTCGGCATAGATGGTGTCAAAGGCCAGTGAG
>JAQVKJ010000159.1 GCA_028694715.1 Weeksellaceae bacterium
GGGATTTTTCGGCTTCCTATGTCAATACTTCACTCAGTGGATTAACGGGCAATACCTTTAATTTCAATATTACGGTCAATGACAGTTCAAACCCCATTCGTTTGTGTTTTTGGATTATATTGAGTTGGTTTACAGGGCTTCGCTTAGTTTCAATGGGAGTCAGATGCACTTCAGAAGACTCGAAAACCTGAACGACGGCAATACTTATGGCTTTTCGCTGTCCGGTGGTGCCACGGTTTGGAACATTTCTGATCACACAACTGCACTGAATGTTCAGTCATCAGGCAATGTGTATAAATACAAATCAAACAGCCCTTTTTTTAGAAACGAATTCATCGCTTTTACTGAATCTGCTGCATATACGGATGTCGAGTATGTGGGGACGGTGGCCAATCAGGACATCCGTTCACTCAGCCAAATAGATTACGCGATAGTGGTCCATCCCAATTATTTGTCCGAAGCGGTTAGGTTGGCCAATTTCAGAATTCAGAATGACGGACTGAAGGTAGCTGTGGTCACTACGGATCAGGTTTACAACGATTTTTCTTCGGGTGCGCAGGATGTATCTGCCATCCGTGATTTTTTCAAACACCTTAGAGACACTCGAAGTCCTTTGAGAAATGTGATGCTGTTTGGTAGTGCTTCATCTGATTACAAAGACAGAATAGCTGATAATTCCAATTTCGTACCTGCCTTTATCAGTTTTAATTCTTCTTCACTCGATACTTCATTTGTGACGGATGATTATTTCACCATGCTGGATGACAGCGATATCATCAAGCTCAATCCGGCGAGCCCGGGAGAATGGATGCTTTCAGGTGCCGGGCAAATGGACATTGGTGTAGGTCGCTTTCCGGCACATAATATGGCTGAAGCCAAAACAATGGTGGACAAAACACTTGCGTTTTATGAGAAATTGCCTGGTCAGGGAACCTCATTTGGAGATTGGAAAACCCGTTTCCTGTTGGTGGTCGATGATGACAAGGGAGCCAATTTCCCTTTCCATGTAACGGTTGAAAACAGTTCCGGGGTTTTTATTGAGAGCAATATTCCTTATTCTACGCTCAGAAAAGGATACCTCGATTCATTCCCAATGCAGCAAACTTCGGCCGGTCCGAGATATCCACAGGTCAATCAGTTGATTGGAAATGCCTTTAATTTAGGTTCGGCACTGATTGTTTATTTTGGGCATGGCGGCATGCGAAGCTGGTCCCAAACCCGTGTCATTACTTATGAAGAAATCAATAGTTTTAATAATTTTTCAGGGCTTTATTCCAGATTGCATGAGGTCATGACCATCACCTGTGAATTTACTGTTTGGGATTTGCCACACCTGCCTTCAGCCGGAGTTTATATGTTCAAAGCGACACAAGGAGGTGCCTCAGCCATGGTGACTACTAGCCGCCCTGTATTTGTGTCTTACGGTGAACAATTCAACGGTACCATCATGGAGGAACTCCTCAAAGTGGTGGGTAACAAGTACCAGAACTTAGGGGAAGCACTCACCATCGCCAAATCGGGTAATTTGTCATCGAGCGTCAACCACATCAATGTAAACCTACTCGGAGACCCATTGCTCAGCGTGCCCAGACCACCCAGAAATATCAGAATTACAAAAATTAACGGTGAAGACGCCGATACTTTTGACGGGGTACTGAGAGCACTGGACTTTGTAGAAATCGAGGGGGAGGTATTAGATGAATCCGGAACGATGAGAGACAATTCGTTCAACGGAAAAGCCACGGCAAATTTATTTGACAAACCTGAAAATCGTGTCACGCTCAACAATATGAGAAACGGTGATATGGGGGTAATGAATTATAAAGAACAGGTCAATGCAATATTTAAAGGTGGAACAAATGTGGAATATGGCAAATTCAAATTCCAATTCTATATACCAAAGGACATCAATTATGAAATTGGTGAGGGCAAAATTACGATCTATGCACACAACAATGTGATTGACGGAGTTACCACCAAAAAAATTAAAGTCGGAGACCAAAACCCTGATGGGCTGGACGATGACAATGGCCCGAGCATTGGTTTGTATATGAACAACCTGAATTTTGTGGACGGTGGCATTACTGACCGCAATCCCTATCTACTCGCTTGCCTTGTGGACGAAAGCGGTATCAATACCAGCGGGATTGCCATTGGACACGACATCACTGCAGTGTTGGATCAGGATGTGGAAGGTACTTTGGTTTTGAATGAATATTATGAAGGTGGTGACAACAACCCATGCACCAATCCACAGGTATTGGATTATCAGAAAGGTCAAGTAACTTACCGGCTGAATAATTTGGAACTCGGCAACCATCAAGTCGTATTTAAAGCATGGGATATCAACAATAATTCATCTACTCAGTCGTTAGACTTTGTAGTAATGGAGGAAGGCTCTGAGTACATTTATATAGAAAAACTGCTCAACTGGCCCAATCCATTCACCAACCGGACATTCTTTCAGTTCGAACACAATTGTGATTCAGAACTCGATGTAATGGTACAAATCTATACGATTTCCGGCAAACTGGTGAAAACCATCCGCCAGCCAGTATCCGCAGAACCCTGGCGCGAAGGATACCGCACCGGAAGGTTCGCGATTCCTTGGGATGGATTGGATGATTTTGGTGATAAAATCGGAAAAGGTGTGTATATTTACCGCCTTTCTGCAAGAGGAATTAATCCCGAAGAATGCAAAGGTTCTGCAACCGCTATTGAAAAGTTAGTGATATTAAAATAATAATAGATGATAAAGAAAATTTTGACCATCGGATTGTGTTCAATGACCATAATCGCAACAGCGCAAAACGATCCCAACCCCGTACTCACTGGAGCACCATTTCTGAGAGTTTCACCCGACGCAAGAGCCGGAGGTCTTGCCGATATGGGCGCAGCTACCTCACCCGATGCTTTCTCACAGTATTGGAACCCGGCAAAGTACACCTTTAGTAAAAGCTATTCAGGTGTGGCTCTTTCATACACCCCCTATATGAGCAGTATCACAGACGATGTGTTTCTGTTGAATGCTTCGTTTTATACTTTCCTCGGACAAGATGAAAGAAGCACGGTTTCGGCGAGTTTGTATTATTTTAACATAGGTGAAATTGAATTAACCGAATTGGTGGGTACACAGATTGTGGACACCGGTATTGCAAAACCCAATGAATTTTCATTTGATGTTTCCTATGGACTCAGACTCTCAGACAACTACAGTATGGCTGTGACCGGTAGATTTGTCCGTTCAGACCTTTTTAATAACATCGACGATGGCACAGTTCAGCCGGCCAATACTTTCTCTGTGGATGTTTCAGGTTACTATCAAACCCAAAGACACAATTGGAACAACTTTGAAGGCCGTCTCAGGGCAGGTTTCAATGTGAGCAACATTGGACCAAAACTCGATTATTCAAATTCAGAAGACAATGCAGCCTATCTGCCAACCAATCTGAGATTGGGTGTGGGATATGACTTCATACTCGATGATTATAACACCGTTGCTCTGACACTTGAAACAAACAAACTTTTGGTGCCAACGCCACAGTATGAAAAAGATGAGGACGGAAATGAAATCCCGAACACAAGATACATCCCCAACAAAGGTGTAGTGGAAGGAATGTTCAGTTCATTCGGCGACGCACCCGGCGGATTCAAAGAAGAAATGCAGGAATTCAACTGGGCAGCTTCTCTCGAATATTCTTATAACGATGTTTTGTTTGTAAGAGGAGGATATTTCCATGAGAGCCCAATGAAGGGTGACCGTCAGCATCTGACATTGGGTGCCGGTTTGAAATACAATTCATTCGGATTAGATTTCTCCTACCTGATTCCGGTCTCAAGCACCAATAGTGCACTCGAAAACACGCTTCGTTTTGCACTGACTTGGGAATTTGGAGGTGAAACCAGCAACAATTGGGATTATTGATTTTATTCAATTAAAATACAAATACCCGGACTTTTCTGAAAAATCCGGGTATTTACATTTTCGCAAGGCAGAACATTATTCAATGAAATAATTTTATGTACTTTTGTACCGGATTTAATCAAGAGGAATGGCTGTCAATAAATTTCTACAATTTTTAGTCCCCAAGGACAAAAAGTTTTTTCCACTCTTTCATCAAATGGCCAAATTACTTGTCAATATGGCCGAAACATTGCACGAAGCAGTCAATGTGAAAGCAGACAAAAGACTCGAATTTTTTGAAAAACTCGAAAAATTAGAAGACAAGGCGACAACTTTGGACAGACAAATCAATTTTGAACTCAGCAAGAATTTTTTAACACCTTTTGACCGGGAGGACATTTATGCACTTGTCAGTAAAATGAGTGAAGTGGCTGATTATTTGGACGGCTCGGCCAAGAGGATGCGTTTGTATCAAATGGAGAAAGTAAAAAAATCAATACACAAAATCACAGTGGCCAATCTGGAGGCCCGCCAGTTGATTCAAAAAGCGATTTTTGCACTTGAAGGTTTTAATGATTTGAAAACAGTGGTGAAATGTTGTGAGAAAATCGACAAACTCGAAAACAAAGTTGACAATATTTATGACAAAGAAATCT
>JAQVKJ010000160.1 GCA_028694715.1 Weeksellaceae bacterium
AATTAAATAATGAAATCGGAAAAGACCTCCAAGGTTTTGAAAACCTTGGAGGTCTTTCTTGGTTAAAAATTTAAAACACAAAAAAAGCGCACCCTTCGATGCGCCTTTGTCTTTTGATTTTTAGTTTTAATCATAGAAATTGTAATGCGAACTTCCGTCGCAGTCGGCACCATTGAACACCCATTCAGAAGTTTGTCCGATGGAGATTCCGTAAACGGTTGTGTATCCGTTTCCGGTCGCTACGTAAGCATCTGAGTATGCGGCCAATGTACCTTCATAATAGCCATCAACATAAATATCAATGGTATAAGAGGTGTAATTGTGGAAATAAACCCAACAAGTGTACTGCCCTGAACCCCTTGATGCAGGTGCAATTTCGTCTGTATTTCCACGAGCTTGGATAATGTTGGGATTGGCTCCTCTGGTGGATTCTACTTTTGATGACTTCAGGTCAATGCTCTTTTTTGGTGCCGATTGTGCGTTCGCATTTAGGCTCATCAGTGCAAAAAATAAGCAGCTGAGGGTGATAAAAAATGTTTTTTTCATAGTTTATATTTAAATAAATTTTAATGCTAATATAATTTTTTTTTTTGATTGAATCTCAATCAATTTGGGATTTTATAAAAAAAATGCAAATGTAGTTTCAACATCTAAAGCCTGTTTAAACCTGTTTCTTTCTGTCCAAAAACCCGATTGTTTTATTCAGCAGAAAAATATAAATCAGAATAAAAAACAAGAAAATATATTGTTTGAAAATAAAAATTCCAATCAGACTGGTAGCCAAAAGAATCAGATAATTGGATTTAGAAATCATATACCGATACACAGAATTCAACCTCCTAAACCTAATTTTCCGCTGATTTTCTTTTTTCAGCATCTTTGGCCAGAAAGTGAAATAACTGATTACTGCAAAAGCCAAAACAAGGAAAATCAAATACAAAATCGAGATGCGGTTGTGCGCTTCCATCAATGCAATCATCGTATTGGCAACAAGCAGAGAGCCACTGATTCTCGCTCCTTTTGCATAATGAATGTCACCGAAACTCAAATCGCCGATGAAAATAATTTTGCCGGGTTCACGACTGAGTTTGTCCTGCAGAAATTCTTCGTCCACGGCCAGCTCACTCAAAAATTCAGCATTCTGAGCAAATTCTTCGGTCTTGAAATAATGCAAGTCATTGTTGTTCAGTATGATTTTGGGAATGTAAATGTTCTGATAAAACCTCCCATCTCCATTGTATTTATAAAAAAGACCAAACAAAAACGGGTTTTTGGCGGTTTTGTCACTGATGCATTCGTACAACAACAATGGCGCCTGCTTTCTCAGTTCGTCCTCAATTCGGACATTGTAAGTGAACTTAAAAAAAGCATCGCTGTTGGACAAAGGATAGTAGGCCGGACCGCTCAGTGAATCACCAAACGCATTGCCTTCGTACAGGGTGTAATCGTTGGAATGAAACTTAATCGACTGAACCAGCGAAGGTAGATTGGACATGGGTTCATAATAATTCACCACATGTGTGACCGTCACGATTTTTTTGTGTTGTTTTAATTCCGCAACGACTTTTTGTAATTCCTCGTCGGTTTCTGAGCTTGCTTCTGGAACAAATATGTCGAGAAAAATTACTTCAAAATCATTTTTGTTGGCATTCAGTGATTTCAAAACGCTCAACAATTGTTCTCGGTTGGTTCTCAGGTTTGCGGTGCCTGAAGGTGCCTCATCATCGATTTCAAAACTCCTTGCCGTATTGACAAAAAAGAATTTTTGGGCAAATTTATCATGGTCTTTTACCTTTCCGAATCGGGCATAAAACTCTGTTTCCCAAAGATTATGAGTGAGATTGACTTCATAATTGAATATGACCGGCAACTTCTGCAAAATGAAAACCAACAACACCATCCACAACGAATGCAGCATCGAAATCCAAATTTTTCTCTTTTGACTGCTCATGTCTCAGGGTTGAAAAACAGGATTGGAAATGGCGTTGTGCAGTGAATCAATCAACAAATCTTTGCGGACATCGTTTTCGTAGGCTTCCGAAAAATAATTCTGCATCAGTATATTGAAAATCTCTTCCTGACTGTGTTGTTCACTTTTGAGTCTTTCGATGGTTTTCTGAAGATTAATCACCCGGATTCCTTCAGCAATCGTAGTTTCTACGGAGTCAAAATCTAATAAAACATCAAAAGTTTCTTCTTCGGGCAATTCCTTGCTTTTGATAATCAATTCTGAGTTGTTGATGTCAAAAGAATAAGACTTCCCTTTTGAATCTTTGAATATCAACGTCTTAGGAAGAATAGATGAATCTGTGAATTTTATGACCTGATCAGATTTCAACCAAAAAGTGTCCCAATCGAAGAAAGCATAAAGACATTCATCGTTTTTCAGCACGACAAAATCATCCAGCAAAACATTGTAAGGTGTATCAGCTGCTTGACAATTCGTGGTCTGACCTCGGCTGAGCAGATTTGAGCTGTTGGATTTCCCGGGTCCGGATTTTTGAATGAAATCATTGTAGGTCAACAATTGGCTGTCGCTGCCTTTGGCTCTGAAAATCAATTCACCCCCTTTTTCGAAAGTAAGTCCGTTGCATTTAAAAAACTGTTGTCCGGGTTTGGAAGGAATTTCTTTGTATAGCAGGATATTGTCTTTTGGACGGACAATTTTTCCGTTTTGTTTTACTTTTTGGACCCGGATGATTTTGACTTCCTGCATCGGCACTTTTCTGCATTCAGATTGAGCAGATAAATTGTTTGAAATAATGAAAAACAGGCCAATCAGCAAACTGATGAAACATTTCATACTGTTGAGTTTAGGTATTGTTTCCCGGAGGCAGAACAATTTTTATTTCAAACAAATATAATGTTTTGGATTGAACCTGCTTGATGCACGAATAAAAAAGTATTAAGTAGCAGGCAGCAGTTCCGGGATTTTGATGTGCGCTATGCTTTTCTCCCAATGTTCAAGCGATTTCAGTGCTTTGCAACGGTATTCTTCGGTTTCGGATTTCATTTTTTCGAACACATTCCTGTAATATTCTATACCATTGAGCAATGAACTCTTGAAATTCTCAAAATACTTTATTTGCTTGACATTCAGGTTCTCAATGTTTTTTCCAATTTCTTTCTGCAGATGATTGACATACATTTCCAATTCATTCACAAACATATTTTCCCTTTTCAGTGCATTCAGCAGAAATTTTCTTCCGTAAATGTGATCGACCATGTCTTTGAGTGAAAATATTCCAGAGAAATAGGCCAAGTTGGGTCCGGGACAAATTGAGACCGCACTGGTTTGTTTCCTTTTCAGCGCATTGTTCACAATCAGTGCCGGCGCAGCCAAACCTTCACACAGACATTCCTTTTCGATGATTTTTTTGCTTTCTCTCTCGTATTCTTCCTCTGAAGTCGCAATTTCTCTGAGTTGTTTTAATTTCAAATCCTGATATTGTCTGGATGCTGCACAGATACTTTGTTCGGTAAATTCTCTGTCAAAAGTCAGAAACTTTTTGAGGCATGGACTGCCCGGTCTGTTTTTTTTAACTCGCTCTTCCAACAGTATTTGAGAGGAAGTATTTTTGAAATTATTGAAAGGCACACCCAGTGGTGAAGCATCGCTGAGATAGTAATCTTCCTTTCGTGCGTTGGCCAATTGATTTCTGGTTTCATCGTCCACATTGGTTGCTTCTGGAACGAGCAAAAACGGACTTCCCCAACCGGTGGAGTCCACCTGATAATACTCCATCAGAAAATTTCTTTCCCCGGCCGTTCCTATGCCACCCTGCACCGTAACTCTGGTGTCAGGGAGCTGTTTGAAGAGCAGCCCATCCTTTTGGGACAATGCTTGGTTTGTGATTTCAAACAACTCGTTGATGAGTTCTCTTTTTTGGTTTTTGAATTCTTCCAAGATGGTGCCTAAGAGTTTGCCATCTGTTGCAAAGGCATGTCCACCGCAGTTCAATCCTGATTCAATCCGGAATTCTGAAACCCATAAACCTTTTTTGGCCAAATATTTTCCTTGAATGTTTGCTGATCTGAAGTCGCTGACTTTTAGAATAATTTTTTTCTTGAGCTGCCCGTTTTCATCCGGAAAGAAATCAGAAAAACGCTCAAAATAACTATACAATCTCGGATTCATGCCTGCACTCAGAATGATGGATGAATTCAGCTCGCTGTTGGCATAACCGCGCAAAGCAGCCATGGCATCGTTATAAATTTCAGGCAACTGATTGCCTTTGCGGTCATAATTTTCGGTATCTACTTTGGCCATGATGTTGACATCGATCGAGCCGCATCTCATTCTGTTTCTCAATTCATCCTGAATTTCAGCTTTCTTCTGTGGCTCCTCTTCGGCGAGCATTTCCAGATAACGGAGTTTCAGTGGAGAAGAAGCGGGCAACAGATGGAAATATTTTGTGATGTCGGTGTTTTCACTGAATTCCTGCTGCTTGGTGTTTTCAAAATTCTTCTTCACCATGCGGTTCACCAAATTGAGATAATCGGTGATTCTTTTTGCTCTGAAATCTTCTTCGTATTTGCCGAT
>JAQVKJ010000161.1 GCA_028694715.1 Weeksellaceae bacterium
ATAAGGGCCAGTCCGTCTTTGTCGGTTTCGTATTCAACATGGTCGCCAACCGCCACGGGATTGGTATGTTGAATATTGTCGAGCCTGAATTTTCCTCTTATCCTGGCTTTCAGCAAATCGCCCGTTTGAGGTTGAATCAGGTACCAGTTACCGGTGGATTTGACAACTCTTGCCTTCATTCTAAAGAGAGTTGCCGTTGGTTCATGATTAGGTTTTGATGATTGATGGATTCCTGATGAATCGCTTTGAGCAGCATATCGATGAATTCTTCAGACAAACCGAGTTCTGCCCCTTTTTCTATCGCTTGGTTTCTGATTTGTGACCATCTTTCATTCTGAAAAATCGCCACATTGTGTTCTTTCTTTAATTCGCCGATTTGAGCCGAAATAGACATTCGTTGAGAAATCGCATCCAGAATCGATTGATCGGTCTCATCGATTTCGCCTCTCAGCCTTTGCAGATTGGCGTGATAAATTGCGTCTTCATCATCGCTTTTTCGGACTTTGAGTCCTTTCAGGATTTCACTGAGTCTTTCGGGTGAGACCTGCTGTTGTGCGTCACTGAGTGCGCAGTCGGGGTTGTGGTGGGTTTCAATCATCAGTCCGTCGTATTCAAAATTGAAAGCAAGCTGAGCGACTTCTGCAATGCCATCTCGTTTTCCACAAATATGGGAAGGGTCGCAGAGAATCGGAATTTCGGGCAGACGGTTCATAAAATCAAAGGCGATTTGCCATTGCGGATTGTTTCTGTATTTGGTTTTTTTGTAAGTTGAAAATCCACGGTGAATGGCGGCGATGTTTTTAATGTTTCTCGCACTGAGTCTCTCTACTGCGCCTATCCATAGTTCAAGATCGGGATTGACCGGGTTTTTGACGACAATGGTTTTTTCGGTCCCACTGAGTGCATCAGCGATTTCCTGTACTGTAAACGGATTGACGGTGGTTCTGGCGCCTATCCAGAGCACATCAACCTCATTGTCCAATGCGAGTTCTACATGCTTGGCGTTGGCAACTTCAACGGCTGTATTGAAACCGTATTGTCGCTTGACCTTCTGTAGCCATTTTAGACCCGGTTCACCCACTCCTTCAAAAGAATTGGGTTTGGTTCTGGGTTTCCAGATACCGGCTCGAAAAATTTGAACAAAGTCGGGGTCGATGCGTGAAGCGGTTTCCAGCATCTGCTCTTCGGTTTCTGCACTACATGGACCTGCGATGATCAGTGGTTTGTCGGTTGTGTTTTTCCGTTTTTTTATTAAACTCATAAGCCGCAAATTTACGATTTTATTCATAATCCTTCAAGGATTCAACCCATTGTGTGTTCTTTGGATTGAGGGTGCTCACAATGCGCTGGAACTTCCTATACGCATTTTCGTTGAAGGTCGTCGTCTTATGAAAAAAGCCACCTCTTTGGGCAGTTTTTTATTAGATTTTATAGAAGATTCGGGTTTATTCAAATTTAAGCGAAAACACGAATATTCTGGATGAGAGTCCCTTGAGTGAACCTGCCCATTGTGGGTCGGTTGTGGGATTGTCCTGTACCAATTCGTTGTTGAAAAGGAAGATCCCCTTGATGGACGGAGTGAGTTTGAACTTTCTGAAATAGAGTTCCACCCCCATTTCCACCTGCCAGTTGAAGTTGTGGGTTTTCATTCTGAAAATATCTTCCTGATTGTCTTCTTTTTTCTTTTCGTTGGACTGTAGATTGACCATATAACCAACGCCTCCTTGAATGTATGGTCGGGTGTTGACCCATCTGTCACCGTGAATTTTCAGCAACAGCGGCAAATCGAGGTAGGTGGTTTTGACCTCTCTTAGACTGTCGGCCTGTGATGAAATATTTCCGAAGAACAGTTCTCTTTCAGCGAAGTGGACTGTGGGTTCAAGTTTCAGGTCAAAATAATCATGGAGTTTCATCTTTCCCATCAGACCTACAGAAAATCCCATTTTGTTTTTCTGCCTCAAATAAATCATCCCCTGTTGGTTCAGGCCGTTGTCATTGGGGGTGACTTTAAAAAGCATCAGATTGGTTCCCAGAAAATAGCCCCAACTAAATGGTTTCTCGTCGAACTCCTGTCTGTGCCATCCTTTTTGGGTATTGGGTCGGAACTGTCCGAACGCACTCAGGGCAATGGAAAACAGGATTAATGCTAAGATTTTTTTCATATACTACCTTGTCTTAACGAAATATTCAGTGTTTTATTTTAAGCTCTCATATATGCTTGAGATTCCAAAAGTAAGTTTTTTATCCGTAGTTTTAATAAAATTTGAGTTTTTTAGAATATTTTTCATTTCTTCTCCATAGGGAAAGGCTTTTACGGACTCGGGCAGGTAGGTGTATGCGCTTTGGTCTTTGGATATTTTTTTTCCAATCAGCGGAAGTATGTGTTTTGAATAAAAAGAATAGAGCTGTTTCATCGGAAAAGATTCGGGTTGTGAAAACTCGAGGATGATGAATTTGCCACCGGGTTTGAGTACGCGATATATTTCGTCCAATCCTTGTTTCAGATTTTCAAAATTCCTGACTCCGAAAGCAACAGTAATGCAGTCAAAATGATTGTCAGCAAATGGCATCTGCTCAGCGTCTCCCTGTATCATCTCAATCCGCTCTTCAAGCTTTTGTACCGCAATTTTCTTGCGACCTACTTCGAGCATTCCCGCCGAGAGATCAAAGCCGGTAATTTTTGCATCGGTTGATTTTGCCAGCATAATCGCCAAGTCGCCGGTGCCCGTTGCAATGTCGAGTATGTTTTCTGGATTTGCACTACGAGCCATTTTCACCACTTTCTTTCGCCAGCCTACATCAATGCCCATCGAAAGTATATGATTGAGTTTGTCGTATTTTCCCGAGATATTGTCAAACATCTGTTCAACCTGCTCTTTCTTTGTTAGCTCCGAATCTGAATAAGGTTTTACTGCACTCATACGGCTGCAAAGGTAATTATTTTGTATCAAGTGCAAAGCCTGCTTTGGTTTCGATGTTAGCCCACCAAAAATGAAGTTTTTGATTCTTTGCCGACTTGTTGATTGTCAGTTAATTTAAAATCAATTGTCCATTTTTAATACTTCTCACTGCTGCAAACTCAAATTCACGGCCTTTAGCAGGCAGTTTTTTGCAATAAAATTTTCAGTTTTGTTATTTAATTGTACATTTGCACCCGCATACATAAAAATCATTAAATAATATTGGCATGTATTTAACAACAGAAAAAAAACAGGAAATTTTTGCAAAACACGGTAAATCACAAGCAGATACCGGTTCTGCCGAAGGCCAAGTAGCCTTGTTCACTTACCGAATCAATCACCTGACCGGACATTTAAAAAACAATAAAAAGGATTTTAACACCGAAAAGGCACTGGTGAGATTGGTGGGCAAAAGAAAAAAAATGTTGGATTATCTGAAATCGAAAGACATTGAAAGATATCGTGCAATCATTGCCGAACTTGGTCTCCGTAAATAAGAAAAATTCAAATCAAAATAAAAAGGCAATTGCGAGATTGCCTTTTTTGTTTTTTACTGTTGGAATCCGAGGTCAATCCAGACACCGTAAAATTGAATTATAGAGAGACTATAAATATCGGTGAAACAAACGGTTTCACCACAGTGAATTAAAAATTAGACGAATGATTCCACAAGCAATCACAGAAAAAATCACACTGGCCGACGGCCGTGAGATTACCATTGAGACCGGGAGGCTGGCCAAACAGGCCAATGGCTCCGTAGTGGTCAGAATGGGAGAGACCATGTTATTGGCTACAGTTGTAGCCAATCAGGAAGCCAACGAAGGCGTTGACTTTCTTCCTTTGACCGTAGATTACAGAGAAAAATTTTATGCCGGTGGTCGAATCCCCGGTAACTTTTTCAGGAGAGAAGCCAGGCCCTCGGACGACGAGATATTGACCATGCGTTTGGTGGACAGGGTTTTGAGGCCGCTCTTTCCGAGCGACTTCCACGCTGAGGTTCAGGTGATGATTTCACTGATTTCTTATGACAAGGAAGTAATGCCAGAAGCACTGGCTGGACTTGCCGCATCGGCGGCCATCGCTGTGACCGACATACCCTTCAACGGACCCATGTCAGAAGTCAGAGTGGTACGAATTGACGGTGAACTCTCGGTCAACCCAAGCTATGAGAATCTAAAGAAAGCAGACATCGACATCATGGTCGGTGCCACCAAATCCTCTATCGTAATGGTGGAAGGAGAAATGCACGAAATTTCTGAAAGAGAAATGCTCGAGGCCATTGAATTTGCACATACAGAAATCAAAAAACAAATTGAAGCACAGGAAAGACTGGCCGAGAAAGTCGGAAAATCTTTCCCAAAAAGAGAATACTCACACGAAGAACACGACGAGGAAATCCGTGAAAAAGTCTGGAAAGAATGCTACGACAAAGTTTATAATGTAGCGATTCATCCTTCGGCGAAAGAAGAAAGGACCGAGAAATTTCAGGCAGTACTCGAAGAATTCCTCGCGCAGTATGCCGATGATCCCGAA
>JAQVKJ010000162.1 GCA_028694715.1 Weeksellaceae bacterium
AATACAATCTTATTATTGAGTGTGTTTTCCGGAGGTTTTTTGTTTGCTCAAATAGCCAACGGATATTACGACGGAACGGAAGATCTTGAAGGATATGAATTGAAAACAGCACTCTTTAATATTATTAGAGATTTTAATGTGCAGAGTTATAATGCATTGAAAGGTTTGTACCAAAACAACAGCTCAAAAAACGGATTCAAAGACAAATATTACGAGAATGACCATACCGTTTTGGATATTTATTCAGAAAATCCTGCGGGTCCCGATCCATACAATTTTGATCCATTCGATCCCATGGGTTCAGGCAATACGGAAGGTGCAGCATTCAACCGTGAACACCTGATTCCGCAATCTTATTTCAACGAAGAATTGCCCATGCGTTCGGATGCTTTCCACATCTGGCCGACTGACAGCAAAGTGAACGGCTGGCGCGACAATTATGCTTTCGGTACTGTTGCCAACGCAAGCAGCGCAACGCCTTGCAACAGCGGAGCTACCAATATGCCGTGTAAAAGCCAGAACGGTTCGCTCAAAGGGAAATTCACAGTAAATAACTCCATTACAGTTTTTGAACCCATCGATGAGTTCAAAGGAGATGTCGCCCGTGCATATTTCTATTTTGCAACTTGTTACCAAAACAGAATGAGTGATTTTTATAGCCATTCGCAGGCCGGCGTAAAAGCGATGTTCGATGGTACCAACGACCATGTTTTTGATGATGATTTTCTGGAAATGCTGATTGAATGGCACACCATGGATCCGGTGAGTCAGCGCGAAAAAGACATCAATGACCTGATTTATTATGATTTTCAAAACAATAGAAATCCCTACATTGACCACCCGGAATTTGTTTATTTAATTTGGGGGGGTGACATGAATGTGACCGATTTTGAACATCAGCAGAGAAATGATGTGCTGGTTTTTAATTCTTCTAAAAATGAAATTACGGTGAAATTGTTGAATACAGACAAAAGCATTGAAAGAATTTCAATCTATGATTTGTCGGGCCGTTTGAAGAAATCAGTAATTAATTCTGGAAATTCGTCAGAAGTGAAAATCAGTCTTCAGGAAAAAGGAATTTATATACTGAAAGCCGAAGGCAAAAAACTCGAGTACAATACCAAGGTGATCATTAAATAATCTTAAAATATTGAGCGAGGGTTTTACTTCATGTGAAACCCTCGCTTTTTTTGTTATTTAAAATCTGAAACTTAGTCCGCCCAGTATGTTGATGCCTGCCTGTGGATAATAATAAGCACCTTCATAATAAAATCCGTTGCTCTCGTATTCAATGTCAAATAAATTATTAATCAATAGCGAAAACTCAAGGTTTTTCAGTGCTTTGACATTGGGCTGATAACGAATCAACAAATCGGTCAGAAAATAAGCATCGAGTTTGCCGTCATTTCGCTCTGTATTGGTCAGAAACTGGCTGCCGGTGTATTTTCCGCTGACATTGAAGTGCAGTTGTTTGATTGGACTGTAATCCAGACCGGCTGCTGCCACCCATTCGGGTGAAAATGAAATTGAGGTGTCGCCGTAGTCGATGATAATTTCATTGCCTTGTTCATCATATGCAATTTCAGAATAATCCATATTTTTACTGATGTTTCGGCTGAGATTGCCGTACAAATCCAATTTGGATTCTAAGATTTCATAACCAAAACTTAGTTCAATGCCAGTTCTGAAACTCTTTCCGCTGTTGGTTCTGATGTAATTTCCGGTGTCATTGAGCTGTCCGGTTGCCACCAATTGGTCGAGATAGTACATATAAAAAAGATTGGCATTGAGTTTCAGTCTGCCTGATTTTTTGTATCCTAATTCAAAATCATGCAGAGTTTCCGGGTCCAGCTTTCTTCCGTTGTCGATATAATCAGAACGAATCGGTTCTCTGTGAGACATGCCGTAATAGAAATACAAAGTTTGCCTTGTATTCAGATTGTAATTCAAACCGATTTTTGGATTCACAAAATTTAATTTGTCTTCGAACGGAAAAAAATCTTCGTATTCATTCTCACCATTCTCGGCAGCCCGGGTTTTGTAGCTGACATAACGGTACTGCAGATCGCCGAATATTTCAAAACGATTCAGCTGCCATATTGCTTTTGAATAAACTGAGAACTCACTTTTGTCTGAATGATTTCTATAAAACTCAAAATCAGGATTCCAATTCGGTTGATTTTCGAGCCAGATGACTTTTCCGTAATGTTTGTTGGTGTACTGATTCAAAGCGAATCCACTGAATAATTTAACATTTCCTAATCTTTGATTTTCAAAATTAAAGTTCAAACCGTACAAATGATTGTCCAGCCACTTTTGTCTGATGAGATCGGCCCTTTCGGTTTCTGATTCAATTTTGTATTGATAGAGTTTGGCGTTTTGTTTGTAATTTTCATAATATCCTTTTCCTCTTGTGTAATATAGGGTTGTGGATGATTTCCAACCTTTTCCGTAATTCTGTTGCCAGCCGAGATGATGGTGGCTTTGACGGTAGTTGTCGGTTTCATTTTTATAATAATCAACGATGTTTCCGTCATCATCGTAAATTGCACCTGCCGGATTGAACCTCCTGTTGGTTTTCAACATTTCGCCGTCAATTCCATTCCAAGCCTGATAGGTTTTTTCGTTTCCGTTGAAATTCCAATAAGTAAAAGTGGTGTTACTTCCTGTTTTGTATCGGGCATTGATGCCAAATGAATACAAATCACTGAATGCCCTGTCGATGTATCCGTCGGATTGAATGACAGAAGCATTTATATTCATCCTTAATTTTCCGTTCAGTAGGTTTCCCGACCCCCCTTTCAACGAATATTTTTGAGTGTTGAAACTACCGCCCGAAATCGAGCCTTCGATAAAAGAAACGGCAGAAGGTTGTTCTGATTCAATGTTGATGGCAGCTCCGAAAGCAGCCGTACCCGAAGCAGAAGTTCCCACGCCTCTTTGGATCAGCACCGAAGAAGCACTTGAAGCCATATCGGGCATATTGACCCAAAAAACATTCTGAGATTCGGGGTCGTTGAGTGGAACTCCGTTCATTGTAATGTTGATGTGGTCTTGTGCCACTCCTCTGATGCGGACAGATGAATAACCAATCCCAGCACCTGCGTCGCTGGTTACCACGACCGAAGTCTGATTCCCGATGAGGCTGGTGATGTCCTGTCCCAGATTTCGTTGGTTGAGTTGTTGTTTGCCAAGTTTTTCGGTGGTAACTGGTAATTTTTGAATAATTTCGGCAGTACCGAGTTGAATTGCCAAGGTGTCGGCTGTTTCTGTTTGTTGCGCATTCATTAGGCTTGTGCAAACAAGCCCCAATAAAAAAATCCTACATTTCATTTTAAATAATTTTTAAATGAAAGGTGGATTATCCCTTTTATCACTCTCTGTTCACCATTAAAACCATTTGTCTGGTGTGACATTTGGGCCAATATGAACAGGGAATTTTGTTGAAATTCCCTTGGCAGCATTACCTGCCCAGGTTCTTCGGGTATAATCTCAGCCTCCTGAAGGAAGCACCCCTTTCGGTTTGTGCTGCGAAGTTAAGCTTTATTTATGAATCAATCAATTTTGATTGAGGGTTTGGTTTGTAATAAAAAAATCCCGGAAGTTGTGTTGCAACCGGGATTTTGGAATATTGTTTTGTGTTGAATCAATTGATGGAACTCAACAAAGCAGCAAGTTCTACAGGTTCGCCCATGGAAACGCTCATGCTGAATAAATCGTCGCCATTTACAGTAATATCTTGTGAACCAAAATGAAGTTTGCCTTCAATCAAAGCCACTGCAACCAGTTTGCCTGTGGCACCTTTTGCTATGCTTCCGCTGAAGGTAGAAATGCTTTCTCCTCCGCCTTCTACAGAAGTCAGTGCGGCTACTTCAGTGAAGTCATTGTTGGCAAAGAAGACTTCTGTTTTGTCAAAACCGGTAGCATTGGTCACCTGAACTGAAAACTGGGTGGGCTCTTCTGTGAGTAGTTCAAAATCGTAGGGCGACTGTGAAGAATTCCAACCAGAAACGAATTGATCCATAATAAATTCACCATTCGTACCGGCTGCTGGGTCGAAAGTTATGCTGCCTGTAGAAGCCATCCACGAGTTGACCAGTCCCGAAGGAGTGGTTTGGGTAGCTCCTGAAAAGTGGTTCATGTTTTCTTCGTATCCATCCACATCAGTCAACAGTGGAATATAGGCTGTGGCTCCGTTGAAGAGCAATTCATTTCCGTTGGAGTCAAATCCCTTAATCCAGAAGATACCACCTGATACCAAGGGGGTTTGATTGGTGAATGTCTGCATATTGTGGCGGACAATGTCACCTCTTTTGAATATTTCAATGAACTTGATTTGGCAGGGCAGTGTCAATTCTGCACCCGGTCCGGTAGTGATTGATGCGGCAGGGAAGTGAAGTCGAATGCCCTGAGGTGTGTTGAAATCATTGTCAATTTCAGTGTCACTCACTGTAAAATAG
>JAQVKJ010000163.1 GCA_028694715.1 Weeksellaceae bacterium
ATACCTGAATAGAATAGTTGAATTTATTTTTTAAACAAGTCATTTTGTCGCGGTTTTTGGCTGTGAAATTTATAAAATTAGCCAAAACAAGACAATTTGTCATTTATTTTATGGGGAATCACAGTGGAATAAAATTTGAAATTCATGGGGCAGTTAAACATAAAAAACAAGAAAGATGAATGCAATAATGAAAAGAAATCAGGATTTATTTGGTGGATTTTTGGAGAATTTTTTCAGTGATTCACCCTTATTTGTTTCAGAGATGAACAAGAGGTTTTCAGTTCCGGCCGTTAATATCAAAAACAACGATGACAATTTTGAAATAGAAGTAGCAGCTCCCGGATTGGAGAAGGAAGATTTCAATATTGAGGTCGAGGACAATGTATTGAGACTGAGTGTAAATAAATCATCCGAAAAAGAAGAAAACGAGGAGAATTTCACAAGAAAGGAATTTAATTATTTTGACTTTCAAAGAAGTTTTTCTTTGCCCAAAAATGTGGTGAATACAGAACAAGTCGAAGCCTCATACAAAGACGGTATTCTGCATATTGTCTTGCCCAAAAACACAATTGAAAAAGACATGATTAAAAAAATATCTGTTCAGTAGTTTCCATTTGATTTCCAATAAATTTAAACAGTTTGATGAAGTATTTCTTCAAGCTGTTTTTTTATTTATCAATTGCAAAATCAATTTACTGTTGAACATCAATACCGAAAAAAACACAATGGAATAAGCGATGATTTTGGTGTCTGACATTTGCTCTTTAAAATAAAAAATCGCCAATAAAAAACTCAATATCGGATTCAGGTAAATAAATATTCCGGCGGTAGAAGAGCTAAGTCCGTTGAGTGCAAAAATATTTAGAAACATCGGAATGATTGTGAATACTACTGCGATAATCAATACGATTCCAAAGAAATAGCTCGATTTTTCGTGAGTTGTGTCCATGAAGTAAATCAATGGGAGTAGCATCAATGTCGCAACAAGAATCTGAAAAGTCAGTACAAAGAAGCGATCCAAACGATTGTTGTCTTTCTGCAAAACCAAGTAAATTGCAAAAAATAATCCGATAGAAAATGCGTAAACCGTTTCGCCCAAATTTCCGTAACCGAGCAACGCGCAACTTAGCGAACTTAGTGCAATGGCCCACCACTGCAATTGGCTCAGTTTTTCTTTCAGAAAAATATAGGCAAGAAAAGTGTTGATAATAGGGCAGAGCATATAAGCCAAAGCTGTGGCATTCACACTGACTCGATTCATTACATAAATAAAAAGATACCAGTTGACAGCAAGCATTACCGAACTCACAATATTGACAATGAGTAACTTTCGCCTTTGATTATTTGGGAGTTTTTTGAATTTAATTGCATTCTTCAGCGTAATTTTTTGTCTAAAAACAAAACTGATTAACAAAATTACAATACAGGCCATCATCAATCTGTACAGCAATATGTCCAAAGAAGAATATTTGTCAATGGCTTTGAGTGGTAAACTGAACAAACCGTATATCACAAAGGTTGTGATGACTGCCAGATAATATTTTGAATTCAATTTTTGAGGAATTTATGTTTGAAAGAATACCGGATTTCAGAAATGAAGACTGCAGAAAGCTAAATCAATTTACCATACAAATCAAACTCTTCGGCTCTTTCGATTTCAACATCCACAAAACGACCGACTGAAATATAATTGTCGTCATCCACCAAAATCAGTACTTCGTTGTCCACATCCGGAGAATCAAATTCAGTTCTGCCTACAAAATAATCACCTTCTTTTCTATCAATCAACACATTAAATTCTTTTCCAATTTTTTTCTGATTCAATTCCCAAGAAATTTGAGACTGAATATCCATAATTTCAGAAACCCGTTTTTGTTTAATATCTTCCGGCACATCGTCTTTCAGTGAAAACGCATGCGTTTGTTCTTCGTGTGAATAAACAAAACAACCGAGCCTGTCAAATCTTTGGGCACGAACCCATTCCTTCATTTGGTTAAAATCCTCCGCTGTTTCACCTGGATAACCACAAATCAGAGTGGTTCTGATACAAAGCTCTGGAACTTTCTCACGAATTTTATCAAGCAGTGCATTGGTTTTTTCATAGGTGGTGCCTCTGCGCATGGAAGTGAGTATTTTGGTTGAAATGTGCTGTAACGGAATGTCGATATAATTACAGATTTTCGGTTCATTTTTGATGACATCCAAAACATCTTCCGGAAACCCGGTAGGAAATAGGTAATGCAACCTAATCCATTCAATCTCATCAACTTTCACCAGCTCTCTGAGCAAATCTGCCAATGCTCTCTTTTTGTAAATGTCCAGCCCGTAATAGGTCAGATCTTGCGCAATTAATATCAATTCTTTGACACCCTTTTTGGCTAAAATTTTAGCTCTTTCCACAAGTTCCTCTATGGGCGTCGAGCGATGTTTCCCTCTCATCAACGGGATGGCACAAAAAGAGCATGGGCGGTCGCAACCTTCAGAAATTTTCAAGTAGGCATAATGCAAAGGAGTGCTGAGTAATCTTTCGCCGACAAGCTCATGTTTGTAATCCGCTCCCAGTGCTTTGAGGAGCATGGGCAAATCACGGGTACCAAAATATTGGTCCACATTTGGAATTTCTTTTTCCAAATCGTCTTTGTAACGAGCCGACAAACAACCTGTCACAAAAACCTGCTCAATCAGCCCGCTTTCTTTTTTGTCCACATATTCCAGTATGGTGTCGATGCTTTCCTGCTTGGCTTCGCCAATAAAACCACAGGTATTGATGACCACAATATCGCCTTCTTTCTCGTGCACAACTTCTTTTCCATTGGCCTTCAGCTGTCCACTCAACACTTCAGAATCATAAACATTCTTGGCACACCCGAGGGTGACAATATTGATTTTCTTTTTTCCGGTCGATTTTGTACGCATTCATTTTGAATTGAACGGCAAATTTAGGGCAGTTGAATTGAAATGAAGTAAAAAAAATTAATTTGGAGTGATTCTATTGTTTGAGTTCATGTGTTTTCTTCAGTGATTTTAATTCCTACAAAAGTTCATTCCTTCATGTCCTCAAAATAGTTTAATTTTGAAAATTGTTTAAAAACCGTAAAATTTCTATCATGCCGGATACAAAAGAAATTCAGGAATTCGATCTCAGAAAGGATGTTTACAAACCCAAAAACCATATTCGCATCGTTACTGCCGCATCCTTGTTTGACGGCCATGATGTGGCCATCAATATCATGCGAAGAATCATTCAGGCCACAGGCGTTGAAGTAATTCACTTAGGGCATGACCGCAGCGTAGAAGAAGTGGTGGACACGGCTATTCAAGAAGACGCACAGGGAATCGCAATGACTTCTTACCAAGGTGGGCACAATGAATATTTCAAATACATGTTCGATTTGCTCAACGAAAAAGGAGCCGGGCACATCAAAATTTTTGGAGGAGGCGGAGGAGTAATTCTTCCGACCGAAATCAAATCTCTGATGGGATACGGAATTGTAAAGATTTATTCGCCTGATGACGGTCGGGACCTTGGTTTTCAGGGCATGATCAACGAAATGGTGATGGCTTCAGACTTTCCAACCGGAAATCAGCTGACCCACGAAATGGTGGAAAAATTGAGCGAAAAAGACAATCACCACATTGCACAAGCCATCTCAGCTTTTGAAAATAACATGGCCAAATACACCGATTTGTATGCCATCGTCAAGAAAAAGGCTGAGCAAAACCTCGTGCCGATTTTGGGAATCACCGGAACGGGTGGTGCGGGGAAATCCTCGCTGATTGATGAACTCGTTCGTCGTTATCTATTGGATTTTCCGGACAAAACCATCGGTATCGTTTCGGTGGATCCTACCAAACGGAAAACCGGTGGCGCCTTGCTCGGAGACCGTATCCGGATGAATTCAATCAACAATCCAAGGGTTTTCATGCGTTCCATGGCAACCAGACAGGCCAATGCTTCGGTTTCACAACATGTCGCACCTGCACTTGATGTGATGAAAGCAGCCGGTTATGACTTGGTGATTCTCGAAACTTCCGGCATCGGACAATCTGGTGCAGAAGTGATGGAATTTGCAGATGTGCCTTTGTATGTGATGACGCCTGAATACGGTGCAGCTTCGCAATTGGAAAAAATTGATATGCTGGATTATGCTGAAATTGTTGCCATTAATAAATTCGACAAGAAAGGAGCAGAGGATGCTTTGAGAGATGTAAAGAAACAATTCCAACGAAATCATCAGATTTTTGATAAAGCTTATGAAGAGATGCCGGTTTATCCAAGCCGTGCCTCGATGTTCAACGATGCCGGAACCAACCAACTGTACAAGGCTGTGATGGATAAAATCAATGAATTCTCGGGCGGAAAATTTGAGTCAAAACTGAAATTTGAGAAACCAACCAAGGAAATGCTTGAGTCGGTGATTCCCGCCAAAAGAGTTCGCTATCTTTCAGAGATTGTCG
>JAQVKJ010000164.1 GCA_028694715.1 Weeksellaceae bacterium
ATTCCTGTTGCAGTGATATCGATTGCGTCAAAGGCTGGTTTGTAAACCAAGACAAAACGGTCGTTAAATTCACCTGCACGGCTATTGAATTTATATGCTTTGGTTGTAAGGTTGTGTGTAATACCTGTGAATCTGTCCTTCAAATATATTTGCTGTCCGTTGGTAAAAACGCCTGTTGCCCTGTTCAACGATATAATGAAAACACCTTTCTGATGTATTCTCACACCCAGCGGCAATTCATCCTGCGAAACAAATGAAGACCTTCCATGAATTGCAAGTTGATGTTCGCCCGTCATGGTATAAATTTCCAATTCATTCCCGAAAGCGTCTGAGTCATCCGTACCATACGCATTCGACAAATGTTCACCGTACACAACGGCGGTCATCAGTTGCAGCTGTTCTGGGGTAATGAGCACCAGGTGATAACTGTCCTTCTCAGGTTTAGCATTTGGTTTGCCAAAGAAATCAACCCCAGCAGCGTTGGTTCTGAATGAATTTTTAAATTGCAACGATGCATTGTTCTGTCCTTCATTTGCCCTGAGCATAAAAGCGGTCCCCACAGTGGCAATGCCCGTCGGCATCTTTTCGCTACCCACGGCAGACTGAGCAGAAATTCCATCATCTGAAAATGCATTGTACTGGGCATAATTTCCTCCTAAATATTGAGAGCCCTGTTGCTCAAACAAGGCATTTCCGCGGTTGTCCCAGAACAAAAAAGTACTGCCAATTTTGTCGCTGTTTGCATTGTACAGCATTTTCAAATCCAGACCCGAAGGATAGGGATTTCCAACAAGATTGTATCCATGAGTGACCTCGGGGTTGGTTGTGGTATATGACAAAGGATAATTGAGTACTCCATTGTAAGGTTCACCCACAAAATCTGCAGCATGCGAACTGTTTGGCAGTTGTTCCTTTGACGGCTCTTTAATGGCAAAACCTTTGCCTGCTATATAATTGCCATCCCATGCTTCGTAGAAATAGTCGGTCGCTTCGCTGTGATATAGCACCCTTGGGTTGCCCGGATAGATGGTTTTAATTTTCTGGTCAATCAGAGGCGAAATAACCAGATTATACTGCTTTCTCAAGTCCGAGAAATTAAATAATTTCTGTGCGCTGATTTCTCCCGAATTCACAGCATTGTCATTGGACTGAATCAGGTTCCCATTGTTTTTCACCAAAAAATTCTCCGGTGCAGCTTGGTTCTTCACAAAATCGGTAACAAACAATGTTGCCTGGCCGTATATCTGCAAACCTCCTCCGGGCTCTACCGTAATGCTGTATGCAAATGCATTGCTGCCATTGGTGATGATGGGGTTTTTGTCAGATGCGGGGATAATCACACATTGATTCTGATTGGGCAGCACTCCTTGTGACCAATTCGCAGCATCGTTCCAGTCATAATTATTTCCGAGCCAAATCTGACAATCTTCTGCTTGGGCTGTGGTATCATTTTGTGTTGCCGTATGTTCTGTGGCAAAAAATTCAGCATCCCCTGTGATTTTGTGCTGCATTTCTGTGGATTGACCATAAATTCCGTTCAAAAAAACGGCCATTATCAAGAGACTCAACCCAAGTTTATTCATTGGCATCATATACATTAATCAATTCAATTACAGAAATCAAATCGCAATCATAAGGGGATAATTCTTGGTTAAACAGTTGGGTCTGATTGAGTAAATTTCTTAATCCGTTGCAACAAAATTAAAAATTTTATTGAATTATTATCATAAAAACAAAAATATGTTGGGTCTGTTAAAAATATCAGTTTGTCATTCCAAATATGCCGCTTATTGTTTTTCTTTGCATACAATGAAAAAAACAATGCTGTTAATGGTGCTGCTCTTTTCCTTTGGATGCAATTCGGGGGATGGTTCAGATTGTTTTAAGAAGCAAGGAGAATTGACCGAAAAACAGATTCATGCAGCAGGATTCGATAAGATTCAGATTTCTCAAGGCATTGAGCTGGTTGTGAAACAATCAGACACTTATTCAGTAAAAGTTGAGTGCGGAAAAAATTTTATTGATGACATTGTTTTTTCGGTTTTTGAAGGCGAATTGATTATCCGAAATGAAAGCAGTTGCGGGCTACTCCGAAATTATCATTCTGCCAAAGTTGTGGTTTCTACTCCCGAACTCAAAAAAATTTATTCGGCCTCACAGTATGCTGTCCGTTCTCAGGGTGTACTCAATTTTCCGGAACTTACGCTTGAATCTGGAGGCAATGAGGGTGGACATCCAGCGGCCTTATTTGAAATTCAGGTGGACAATGAGCAATTGAAAATCAGCGACAACGCCTCATCGGTTTTTAAAATTAAAGGCCAAACCAAAAATCTTGACATTCGGTTTTGGTCGGGTGCCGCTCGGTTTGAAGGTGGGGAGCTTATCTCGGAGGAAGTTCACTTTTATCACCGAAGCAGCAATGACATCATTGTAAGCCCTTTGGAGCTGGTCAAAGGCACATTGGCCGGAACGGGAAATCTGGTGTTGATTCAAGTGCCTGCAAACATTGATGTCGAACAACTTTACACAGGCCACATCGTCTATCCTTGATTGAGAAAATCAGGTCAGGCGTTTTAATCCTTATTTTCTTTTTTCATTTCTTCCCCTGCTTTGCTGGCAGCCACGAATGAGCTCACCATATTGTTGAGCATGTCCCCTGCTGCATGCGGTGAATTCGGCAGGAGAATCAGGTTGGATTTGTTGAGCGTACCCATTGCCTGAAGTGTATCGTAATGCTGTGTAACAACAATCAGCGCTGATGCTTCCTGAGAATTGATTCCGACTTTGTTGAGTACATTCACTGAATCTTCCAGTCCTCTTGCGATTTCTCTACGCTGGTCTGCAATCCCTTGTCCTTGCAGCCTTTTGCTTTCGGCCTCGGCTTTAGCTTTTTCCACAATCAAAATGCGTTGTGCGTCTCCTTCGTATTGTGCTGCAACTTTTTCTCTTTCCGATGCATTGATACGGTTCATCGCATGTTTCACCTGCTCGTCCGGATCAATGTCGGTTACCAAGGTTTTGATGATGTCATAGCCGTAATCATTCATTGCGTCCTGAAGTTCTGCTTTGACCGCAATGGCAATGTCGTCTTTCTTTTCAAACACATCATCAAGCCTCAATTTAGGAACTTCTGCTCTCACCACATCAAACACATAGGAAGTAATCTGTGCATATGGATTATCGAGTTTGTAGAAGGCGTCATAGACTTTGTCTTTGATGACCACATACTGAACCGATACTTTTAATTTCACAAAAACATCGTCCTTTGTTTTGGTTTCCACCACCACATCCAATTGTTGAACCTTGAGCGACAATCTACCAGAGATTCTGTCCACAAACGGGATTTTCAGTTGAAAACCTGCATGTCGAACACTCTGAAATTTACCAAAGCGCTCCACTATATATGCATTCTGTTGTTTGACAATAAAAAACAAGCCCATACCGCTGAGAATCATAATACCAAGCAGTATATATACCAAATTCATTAAAAATCCTAAATCCATAATTATTTATTTTTTATAAAAACCCTAAATCAAATTTCGCTTCTTCGCTCATCATGTCTCTGTCCCAAGGCGGTTCAAAAGTAAGGATTACTTCTGCATCGGTTATGCCTTCTACCTCGGACACTCTTTCTTTGACTTCCATCGGAAGACTTTCTGCCACTGGACAATTGGGCGTGGTCAGTGTCATGGTCACGGTTGCTTTTCCTTCTTGACTGATTTCAGCATCGTAAATCAGTCCCAACTCATAGATATCTACCGGAATTTCCGGGTCATATATTGATTTGAAAACCTCGACAAGCTCGTTGCTCAATTCATCAATTCTATCTTGTGTCAATCCCATTCTTTAATTTTTTGATTTTCGCAAAATTACGATAAAATAAGTTAATCGAACAGCTTTCTCGGATGGGTTCATCAGATTTTTTGCTGATTTCTCTTTAATTAGAATTAGTTAATTTTCAATGTGTGTTTTATTTTTTTTTACATTTGAACACCTTTAATTAACACACAATGAAAAAATCTATATTCCACCTGCTGATTCCAATGTTATTGATTGGCATGAACATCAACGCCCAAAACTGGGCCGAAACCAATATTCCCAGCGACGGTGCCCGCTATGACGATGTGTTTTTCTTGAATGAGAACATCGGTTGGGCGGCCAATGGATGGGGATACAAAACCTACAAAACCACGGACGGCGGTGAGACCTGGGACTTCATTTTTGAAACCCCCGACCAATACCAACGGAACATTGAATTTCTGAATGAGAACATTGGAATTCTGGGAACACTTTCAGAAAATTTATACAGAACCACCGACGGTGGCGAAACCTGGGATTTGATTGCTGTTCCAGGTATAGAGGCCATCTGCGGTCTGGATGCTGTGGATGAAACTACCATCTATGGCTGCGGAGCTTTTTTTCAACCGGCCTATGTCATAAAATCCACTGACAGCG
>JAQVKJ010000165.1 GCA_028694715.1 Weeksellaceae bacterium
TCTTCGGCGTTTTTATATTCACCTGTGTGCAATTGTCTGCCGACAAAAGTTTCCCAACCGGGATATTTGGGGCAATGTGGCGTTTTCCAAGTTCCTGTAGCATTGATAATTCCTCTCGCAGAAAATTGAACACCATTGGTTCTCACAAAAAATCGTTCGTTTTTCTCATTCACTTCCTCTACGCGCACCGGCCGAATAACGGGCAACTCAAAATGCTTTTCATATTGCTCATAATAGGCTGGAATCGCAATATTTGCTTGTAATTCTTTGTCCTCTACATTCACTGCATCAGAAAAATGCATGCCCGGCAAATCATTAATTCCGTTTACTGTGCTAAGCGTCAAAGAATCCCATCGATGTTGCCAAGCACCGCCGGCTTCGAATTCATCATCCAAGACCACAAAACCTTTCCCGGCTTCAATGCCTGCTCGTTTTAAATAATAAGCAGCCGACAAACCCGCTTGGCCCGCACCTATGACAACAATGTCGGTTTTGTAAAAAATGGTTGACACTTGATTCATGATTGTAATTTAAGGTTTTGTGTAAACGAATTTAGTAAAATAAAGGGGTTGTTTTTAGTTTTATTGTTGATAGTTAATTATGTCCCTATTTTTTTGATTTGAATCATCGTTTTGGATATTGTATCGTTGTTCGGAATTCGGATGTTATTTGGTGTTCAGTTTCTTGTAAAAGCCTTTCCTGCTGTCATTAGTAATTTAGTATTTTCCGTCGTTCATTTTTTTATTTGTCAGTTCAAAAGTTTGTTCTAAATTTGTAACCAATGTCTAATGTTGTACAATTTGGTTATGAGTGAGTATTTAACTATTTCAGAAGCGGCAAAATTGCTGAATAAAAGTACGAAAACGCTTCGTCGTTGGGATGATGAAGGAAAATTAACAGCTGTTCGTGAGCCGATAAGTAATTATCGGGTTTACAGAAAAGATGAAGTGGAAACTTTGTTTGCCGAGTTTTTAAATACCGATATTGAAGAAACGGTTTCCAACTATGTTGAGCCCAATCACGAGTATAAAGTTTTAGAGCTTTTTGCAGGTGCAGGAGGTCTGGCTGTTGGAATGGAAAAGGCTGGTTTGAAATGTGTTGCGCTCAACGAAATTGATAAATTTGCTTGTCAAACCTTGCGAAAAAATCGTCCGAATTGGAATGTTTTGGAAGGCGATATTAAAGATTTTGATTTCTCGGAATACAACGGAAAAGTAGATGTTGTTACTGGCGGATTTCCTTGTCAGGCATTCAGTTATGCAGGTAAAAAATTAGGTTTGGCAGATGCGAGAGGAACACTTTTTTATGAATTTGCAAGGGTTGTGAAAGAAGTGAATCCACCCATTTGCATAGGCGAAAATGTTCGAGGTTTGTTGAGTCACGACAATGGGAAAACTTTACAGGGAATGATTTCTATTTTAGACGAAATTGGTTACAATGTTGTGCCTGTCGAAGTTTTGAAAGCCATACATTATAAAGTTCCACAAAAGCGTGAACGCTTGATTTTGGTTGGAATAAGAAAAGACATTGATGTAAAATACGAATATCCAAAACCTTACAAGAAAATTTACAACTTAAAAGATGCCTTAAAAAAAGGCGAGTTGTACGATTGTAATGTTCCAAAATCAGAGGGTGCAAAATATCCGGAGAGTAAAAAGAAAGTGTTGGATTTGGTACCTCCAAAAGGTTATTGGCGAGATTTGCCTTTGGATATTCAAAAGGAATTTATGGGTGGAAGTTTTTATTTAGGAGGTGGAAAAACCGGAATGGCAAGAAGAATTGGTTGGGACGAACCTTGCCTGACTTTGACTTGCAGTCCTGCCCAAAAACAAACCGAACGATGTCATCCTGACGAAACCCGACCGTTTACAGTTCGTGAATATGCAAGAATACAGACTTTCCCTGATGAATGGGAGTTTTCGGGTTCGTTGGGCCAACAGTATAAACAAATTGGAAATGCCGTTCCTGTCAATTTAGGTCGAGAAATAGGTTACTCGATTGTAAAGTTTTTGAATGAATATTATAGTTTATCAAAACCCAAATAATAGCTGTAATTCTCAAATGTAATTTGGTCGAGAATAGAGCGTTTTGATTTTTCGGTTTCGGAAGTAATTTCTTCCAAAGCCGAACTTTCTTCTATGTTATCTACTTTTTCAACGGATTTCAAATAATCTTTAATAGCCTCTGGCAATGCTTTGTATAGTTGAAAAAGTGCATCATCTTGTCCAGAAAGCAATGAATAAAACTGGTCTCCTGAAATTTTGAAAACTCTTGAATGGCTGTATTCTTTTCCATTGATTTCGCCTTTCCAATGTTCGTTAAAACTTCCTTTCGCTAAAATTTGTACCCAATAACATTTTGCTTTTTTGTAGTCATCCGCATAACGAGCCAATTTTTGAAACAGGGCTTCAGCCGAACTGCTGTTCATTGTATTATGCTTGTTTTTGATGTCAGCAAAAAGCGTATCATCATTTGCTTTGATGTCAAAACCACTTAAATTCCCAACTTCAAAGCCTTTTATTCCACCTAAAATTTGCTCGTGAAAAGTTCCGATTGAATTATTGATGGATTTGTCAATTTGACGAAGAATTTCAGATTCTATCAAATCGTCTTCGTTGATATCGTTGAATTTAGCGTCAAAAGTCAGTTTGATGGTATCGACTTTGTTTTTATAGAATTGTTTTTTTGAAACATTGTTTTTGGCCCGTAAATAGGATTTGTGCAAATTTTCAATGCAGTTCAATAAATGTTCGTCCGAGATAAAGTTTACATATTTGTTTGTCTTTGCGTTTCTACATAAAAATTCAGATGTGAAATTACGACATTTTATTTATCTATTCAGCTCGTAGATTTTTGCAGTTCTTTTATAAAATTTTCATAAACCCCCCAAAGTTTTGGCATATCGGTTTTATGTTGGTTAGCTTTGCAATTAAATTTATAAATCATGATTTTGACCCTATCCACCACTCACAGCAAAGTCTATGATTGGTTGTATGACATTTTACTGAATTTGGGTTTTTCAGACCAATTAACACATACCATCAATGCGCTCATTCTGTTGATTTTATTGGTGATGGTTTTGTATGCATTGGATTATTTGTCACGGAGGATATTTTTGATTTCAGTCATGGGATTAATCAAAAAAAGCAAAACGCTTTTTGACGATTATTTGCTCAAACACAAAGTGCTGAAATATTTTACGCACATCATTTCCATTATCATTATCAGGCTATTCATTCCACTTATTTTTATTGGTTTTCCAAAATGGATAAACACCACGCTACAAATTGCCGATGTTGTTTTGGTTTTGATCATAGGAATTTTACTCAATAGTGTTACCAAGGCGGTACGGGATTATCTGAAAACAAAGAAAGCCTTTGAAGACAAACCTTTGGACAGTTATGCACAGGTGGTTTCCATATTTATTTTCTTTGTTTGCGGCATCATTATATTCACAACGCTTACCGGGAAATCTCCTTATGCGTTCCTCATCTCTTTGGGTGCGGCTTCAGCCATTTTGATGTTGATTTTTAAAGACACCATTTTGGGATTTGTTGCCAGCGTTCAGGTTTCTGCCAATGACATGGTCAGAGTAGGAGATTGGGTAGAAATGCCCAAATACGGTGCGGACGGTGCGGTGCTTTCCATCAATTTGAACACGGTCAAAGTTCAAAATTGGGACAAAACCATTACGACGGTTCCCACTTATGCATTCATTTCTGATTCCTTCAAAAATTGGCGAGGAATGCAGGAATCGGGCGGTAGAAGAATAAAAAGAGCGATTTATCTAAAAATGAGCAGCTTCAAATTTCTAAATCAAGAGGATTTGGAAAAATTCAAAAAGTATAGATTGATTAAGGATTATATCCTTGAAAAGGAAATTGAAATTAAAGAATACAACAAAGCAATCGATGCTGAATTTTTACCGGCAAATACGAGAAGACTTAGCAATGTAGGCGTGTTCAGAATCTATGCCAACAAATATTTGAGAGAAAACCAAGGAGTAAACCAAAACATGACCATCATGGTCAGACAGTTGGCACCGACGCCGCATGGATTACCGATGGAAATTTATTGCTTTTCAAAAGACATTAGATGGGTGTATTACGAAGGAATTGTAGCCGATATTTTTGACCACTTACTGACCATCGTTAAGGAGTTTGACCTCGAAATATTTGAAGAGCCTTCCGGAGCAGACTTCACCAATTATTTGCCCAAATGAATTTGTTGATTTCAAGTAATTTGCCCTGTGATTTTATGACAATTGTTTTCAAAAAAGACGCTTGAATGTCATACATTTGTAACTCAAATTTCAAAAAACATTTAAAAAATTATAACCATGCCAAAAGGAATTTATCAGATACCATTTGCGATGAATTAGCCGGTCTTGTCTTATGCACCGAGATCGGAAGAGCACACGTCTGAACT
>JAQVKJ010000166.1 GCA_028694715.1 Weeksellaceae bacterium
CATGTTGATTCAGCGGGCAGAAGCCTCCATGTCAAGAATCAATGAATTCCTGAAACAGCCGGCTGAAATCATCAACCATGTTCAAGAGGAAACACCCATTGAAGGAAAAATTGAGTTCAGGAATGTAAGTTATACCTATAGAAATACCGGCATAGAAGCTCTCAAAAACATTTCGTTCACACTACAAAAAGGGGATTCACTGGCCATCATGGGTAAAACAGGTTCAGGGAAATCAACTATTGCGCTTTTGCTTGGAAGAATGCTGCAAGCTGACTCGGGTGAAATTCTCATAGACGATCTCCCCTATGAGAAGCTAAATCTGTATTCGCTACGCGAAGCCATTGGCTTTGTTCCTCAAGAAGCATTTCTGTTTTCAGACACCATAAAAAACAATGTTTTGTTTGGCACTTCTGAGGACGGGGATTTGGAAAAAGTCATTGGATATTCAAAAAAAGCTGCGGTGCATGACAATATAATCAATTTCAGAGAAGGATACGAAACCATTCTTGGAGAACGAGGTGTCACCCTTTCAGGTGGTCAGAAACAACGGATTTCAATTGCCAGAGCATTGATAAAAGAACCAGAGATACTGGTTTTTGACGACAGTTTGTCGGCGGTGGATACTGAAACCGAAGAGAAAATTCTAAAAAACCTAAAATCAGAAATAAAGCAAAAAACAAGCATCATCATTACCCACAGGATTTCATCGGCCAAAAATGCAGACCAAATCATGTTGATTGACAACGGGCAGATTATTGAATACGGTAGTCATGAGGAACTGATTAAAAAAGAGGGTGAATATTTTTCGCTATATCAGCAGCAATTGTTAGAAACTGAAGAGCAGTAAAGCCACATTAAAAAAATAGAATTGTAAAATTCGCAACCAAAACTTGTTATTTATTATTTTTTTTATAGATTTGTTAGCAGAGTATTAACACTTCTTAAATTAACAAGAAAAAATGAGTGAGGAAGAATTTACAGAAAGAACTGATTCTGAAGGAGTTTATTCCAAGGTGCTCAGAGCAGGCAGGAGGACTTACTTTTTTGATGTAAGAGAAACACGGGCCGGTGATTATTATCTCACAATCACTGAGAGCAAGAAGAACACCAATGAAGACGGTACATTTTATTACAAGAAACACAAAATTTATTTGTACAAAGAGGACTTTGAGAATTTCAGAGAAATGCTGAACGACACCACTGCATATGTTGTGAGTGAAAAAGGCGAGGAAGTCATTTCAGAGCGTCATCAACGAGATTTTGATTCAAACGGACAAGATGAATCAGCGATAAACAAGAATTCTTATACCGACATTGAATTTGAGGACTTATAAAATCGACTAATTTTAACACATTAGAGGGACATTTATTTTTTGGTTATTAAAAAAACCGTTTCAAATTTGGAACGGTTTTTTTGTTTTTGAACTAAGTCCTTGTTTATTTTTTTAGCAATTCTTCAATTTTAAGTTTTTCCTCTTCGGCCAATTCTTGGTCAACGAGAATTCTACCGCTGTGTTCGTCGCTGATGATTTTTTTGCGTTGCGCAATGTCCAACTGTCGTTGCGGTGGAATGGTGAAGAATGAACCAAAGGATGCATCACGGTGAACAGGTACAACTGCCAGTCCGTTTTTCATGGTCGAACGGATTCTTTTGTAGGCCTTTAGCAATCGTTCGTCAATAACGGCTGCAAATTCGTCAGATTTTTTCTGCAAAAAGGCTTCTTCTCTTTCAGTCTCACCGATGATTTTGTCAAGCTCAGATTTTTTGTGTTTGTAATGCTCTTTCAACACAGACAGTTTTTCCTCAACATCCTCTTTGTTCTCTTTTTTGTGGGTGATTTTCGCATTCAATTCTTTGATTTTCTTTTCAGAAAATTGAATTTCCAGTTCTTGGTATTCAATTTCTTTACCAAGTGATTCAAATTCACGATTGTTTCGGACATTGTCCTGCTGTTTGGTGTATTTTTTTATCAATGCTTCAGAAGCTTTGATATCTTCCTTTCTGGATTTGATATTGTTCTCAAGATTTTTGATATCGTCCTCAATTTTCTGAATCCGGGTTTCCATCTGAGCCACATCGTCTCCAAGGTCTTCCACCTCCAGAGGTAATTCTCCACGGGTATTTCTGATTTCATCCAAACGGGAATCGATTAACTGTAAATCATACAGGGCGCGAAGCTTCTCTTCAACGCTCATTTCTTTTTGCTGAACTTTCTTTGCCATATTTTAAAAGTAATGAACAGGATTCGTGTCTATCTCTGATTTTAGGACTGCAAAATTAGTAAATTTTTCTGACAGATAAGCAGTTAATAAATCTTTTGTGAATTGTTCGGATTCATAATGTCCGATATCTGCCAATAAAATCTGGTTTTCTGCCTGGAAAAAATCATGGTATTTCAAGTCAGCCGTAATGAAAACATCGGCTCCGCTATGCTTTGCATTGGATATTGCAAAACTCCCAGAACCACCCAAAACAGCTACTTTCCTCACATTTTTATTCAATAATTCCGAATGACGAATGACCTTTGTCTGCATTTGACTTTTCAGGTAATCAAGGAATTCCCTCTCGCCCATTTCATTTTCCAGTTCACCCACCATTCCCATCCCGATGTTTTGATGGGTATTTTCCAATCGAAACAATTCATAGGCGATTTCCTCATACGGATGAGAATTCCTCAATGCCCTAAAGATTCCGGATTCCAGGTGTTTGTTGAAAACAATACTGATTCTTTCTTCTTTGGCATACTCGGTTTTCCCGATTTCACCTCTGTAAGGATTTGCGTCCTTATTGGGTCTATATGTACCTGTTCCTACCAGATTGAAACTGCAATTATCGTATTTACCTATAAATCCTGCACCGGCTTCAAATAAGGCTTTGCGGACACTTTCGGCATTTTCAACCGGAACATAGGTCACCAAATGTCGCAAAGTGTCTTTTTGAGGAATCAGAATTTCTGTGTTTTTTAAATTCAACTGTCTGCAAATTCTGTGATTCACACCCAACTGAGAATTGTCAAGCGCAGTGTGTATTGCATATATATTAATGTCATTTTTAATGGCCTTCTGAACCACCCTTTCCACATAGGATTTTCTGGTCAGTTTTTTCAGTCCCGAAAAAATAATCGGGTGAAAACTAACAATCAGGTTCGCTTTTTTTTCAACAGCTTCGTCCACGACGGTTTCCAAAGTGTCGAGTGTCACCAGAATTTTTGAAACTTTGGCATTCGGATCACCCACCAACAGTCCCACATTGTCAAATCCTTCCGCATAGGTCAGCGGTGCAAGTTTTTCGAGTTCCTTAGTGATTTCGTGTATTTTCATTTCAATTTCAATATTGACAAATATATTTATTAAATTCGACTGTATTTAATTTCTTAAATATGAAAAATTATTTATTGATTTTGCTTTTTAATTTTCTTATTCAATCCTGTATCAGCATTGGAGGATTAACTAATGACTACAACAAATTGTCAGAAGAGCATAAGTCTTTAATTACTCCATTAAAAAGTTTTGAAGAATTAGAAAACGGAAAAATTTATCCGATTCATTCACAAACACTAAAAAACGAATTAAAAAAACATCCAAAAGCCATTGTTTATGTTTTCACAAATTGGTGTTCTTCAGAATTTTGTTTGCCGATGAATGTCTATATAAATTATGCTGAAAAGCAAGACTCCAAACTGTTTTTGGTAATGAATAGTTACGGAGGCATAGATGTAACATTGAGTCAGATGGCCGAAACGCCTTATTTTGTAATTGACAATTCCTATTACAACTCAAATATTCGGGGAAAATATACTCGCTATTTCGAAAATGAATTAATGGGACTGCCCAAGGAAACAAAGCACAAGGACTACCCGGGGAATCTTTTCTTTTTTGAGAAAGGAGTATTTAAAAATGTATATAAAAATCTACCTTGATCTGAACAGTTGGCTATCAAATAAAGTTGCATAAAAAAAGTCCACCCGGTTTCAAAAGCCTGATGGACTGTATGTTATAAGGGTTACTGGATTATTCCAAAATTTCCATATCAAAATACAATGTAGCATTCGGTGGAATGACGCCACCGGCTCCCTGCGGGCCGTAACCCAGCTCAGGCGGAATGATTAAAAACACTTTCGAACCTTTTTTGAACATTGTCAGTGCCTCCATCCAGCCTTTGATGAGTTGAGTAAATCCGACTTCTGCTTCCAGCGGCTGATTTCTGTCGTATGACGAATCGAGTGCTTCTCCATCGTTGAGTCGCAAAGTATAGTGAACAAAAACAGTTTCACCCGACTCTGGCAAATCTCCGCTGCCTTCATTTTCTATATAATACATCAGACCTGAGTCGGTTTTCTGTGCTTTTGCGGTCAGTTCTTTTTGTCTTTGAACCTGTAGGTTTCGTTCATTTTCTTTTTCAATTTT
>JAQVKJ010000167.1 GCA_028694715.1 Weeksellaceae bacterium
AGGAATGGCAGGCAAGGAATACTGGATTCCGGTTTCGCATGGCGAAGGCAGGTTTATGGCGGACGAAGAGAATCTGAAGAAGCTGATTTCAAAGAACCAGATTGCCACACAGTATGTGGATCTGAACGGAAATGTGGCACACGAAATGCCTTATAACCCAAATGGTTCGGTCATGGGAATTGAAGGAATTGTTAGCGACTGCGGCAGGATTTTTGGAAGAATGTGCCATCCCGAAAGATTTGAAAAAGGTTTGTTCAAGAACATTCCGGAAATTGATTACATGAATATTTTTGAAAACGGTGTTCAATATTTTTTATAATTAATTATGAAAAATTTAGTGTTAATAATTGTATGCGCTCTATTGCTATTTTCATGTGAAACAAAGAAAAACAAGGGTAAAAGATACCCTTCAATTGAAAAGGTCTTAACATATCCTGTAATTGCAAAAAGTAAGAAAAATTATCAAGAGGAAGAAGATACTTTGTATGCCAAATTTAACAACTTTGAATTTGTGGTTTATCCGACAGGTAAAATTGAACAAAAAGAAAAATCTAAACTAATTACCGAATATAAATTACAATCAGAATTTACTGTTGAAAAAGCATATCTGCAATTTTATAAAGATGATTTAATCGTATATTATACTGAGAATAGTGCAGGAGATGCTGCGAGTTTTGTTGAATCAATTAACAGGGAAACTAAAATAAATAATTGGAAATTATATGCTTATGCATTTAACTTAGGACAACCGGTAATTGAAAATAATGTAGCGTATGTTTCAACTTTAGGCTTTGTCGGTAAAATTGATTTGGATTATGGCACTTATCTATGGAAGAATGAAGAATTATATAATAATGAAATAAAATTCAACCAATGTGATTCTATTATTTTTGATAATGATAATGTTATATATATTGCAGATAATATTATTTACGGTAATGACAATGAATTTGTAGATAGTCTTATAGTTGACGACAAAACAGGTAAAATTATACGGATAAAAAAATAATGACATAAACAAATGAAAGCAACAAAAAAGGATTTTCTGTACGAAGGGAAAGCCAAAAGGGTGTACACCACCCAAGACGCTGAACAGGTCATCGTATATTACAAAGATGACGCAACTGCTTTCAACGCCCAAAAAAGAGGAACGGTGGCTGACAAAGGTGAAATGAACAACAAAATCACCGCATTGATTTTCAGATATCTTGCCGACAACGGGATTTCTACCCATTTTATCGAAACCCTGAACGAGCGTGAACAGCTGGTAAAAAAAGTAAAAATCATCCCTTTAGAAATGGTGGTTCGAAATTTCGTGGCAGGCAGTATGGCCAAGCGGCTCGGATTAGAGGAAGGTACAAAATCTCCTGTCACCATTTTTGATATTTGCTACAAAAAAGACGAATTGGGCGATCCTTTGATCAACGACCATCATGCAGTTTTACTTGGAATTGCTACTTACGAAGAATTAAATGAAATCTATAGACAGACTGCTCAAATTAACAATTTGCTCATTGAATTGTTTTTGAAAGCCAATCTGATTCTGGCTGATTTCAAAATCGAATTTGGCAAAGACAAAGACGGAAACATCATTCTGGCAGACGAAATCAGCCCGGATACTTGCCGACTTTGGGACAAGGATTCGTTGAAGAAATTGGACAAAGACCGTTTCAGAAGAGATTTAGGGGAAGTCACTGAGGCCTATCACGAAGTATATGACAGACTCAAAACCGTATTGGAGAATTAAATTATTATTTTGAAAAGTGATGAAAACGAATCAGGACAAACCAAAATATAAAAACAACTTTTATCAGAGAAACCTGTTAAAGAAGTTGATAGAAGAAGACCGGCTGGAGGAAGAATGTGGTGTGTTTGGCGTTTTTTCGCCCGAAAATATCGGTACTTTTTCACTGGCCCAGTTCGGGATGTTTGCACTGCAACACCGTGGTCAGGAGGCTGCAGGAATTTCAGTACTCAAAGAAGGCAACATCAGGACAGTAAAATCAGAAGGATTGGTTCTGGATGTTTTCAAACAAATAGAGCCGGTCGAAGATTTTCAGGGAAATGCTGTGATAGGTCATACCCGCTATACCACAGCCGGCGGAATGAGCAAAAAAAACATTCAACCTCTTTATGCGGTGAACTACTATGGGAAACCACACTTTTCTATTGTTCACAACGGACAGGTGATTGAGACAGATGGGCTCAAAGAAGAACTGATCAATGAGGGGTTGCCATTTTTAGCTACATCAGACACAGAAGTGATACTCCGTTCGATTCAAAGATATGCCAAAGAGCCCTTGGAAGTAGCCATTAGAAAAGGGATGAAACCCATCAGAGGCGCATATTCGGTATTGTTGCTGACAGATCATTCTCTTGCGGCTTTCAGAGATCCGCACGGAATCCGTCCGCTTTGCATCGGTAAACTGGATGAAAAAACTTTTGTATTCAGCTCCGAAACCTGTGCGCTGGATGCTGTGGGTGCTGAATTCATAAGAGATGTTGAACCCGGTGAAATCGTAGTGGCCGACAACGAAGGCCTGCATTCGTATTCGCTCGGACAGAGTGGCAAAAGCAGCATTTGCTCGTTTGAGTATGTTTATTTTGCCCGCCCGGATTCGAATATTCAGGGAACTGAAATTTATAACCTGAGGGTAAGAAGCGGTAAGAAGCTTTATGAACAATCACCCGTGGAAGCGGATGTGGTGATAGGCGTCCCCGATTCAGGTGTGCCCTCGGCCATTGGCTATTCTGAAGCATCAGGCATTCCGTTCGAACCAATTCTGGTCAAAAACAGATACATGAGTCGTTCGTTTATCGTTCCGTCGCAGAAACTGAGAGAAAGAATTGTCAACCTCAAACTCAATCCAATCGCAGAAAAAATCAAGGGCAGAAGAGTGGTGATTCTGGATGACTCAATTGTGAGAGGAACCACCAGTAAAATTCTGATTAAAATCCTCAAAGAAGCTGGTGCAAAAGAAATTCATTTCAGAAGTGCATCACCACCTGTCGTTTCGCCTTGTCATCTTGGAATAGATATGCCCGATAAAAAAGATTTGATTGCAGCCAATATGACCCAAAAAGAACTGACGGAATACCTGGGTGTTGACAGCCTGGATTTTCTTTCTGTCGAAAGCCTGATTGAAATCCTGGGTTCCAATAGCTATTGCTTTGGTTGTTTCACAGGTCGTTATCCGGTAGAGAAAATAAACAAGGAACCTGAATCCTATCAAAAGCGTATTGAGTATTAAATACAGCCAATTAGGAGTAGAATCTTATTTACTTCGTATCCTTTTTGATGAGCAGTAGGGATTGACCAAATGAAAGCAAAAGGCTGAACAACAATGCCCACCAGAAATTTTTGACGGTAAAATGCCCATGCATCAGTGAATCTGCCATCAGTATGATAACTGCATTGATGACCAGAATAAACAACCCAAAAGTGATGAGGGTGGCGGGCAGAGTTAGAAAAATAAGTAAGGGCCTAACAATCAGATTCAACAAAGCCAGAACTACGGCCAGACCAAGCGCCCACCAGAAATTATCTACATGTATTTGGTTGGGGAAAATCTTTGAAAGCAACATGATAATCAGTGCAGTGATTGCAAAATTGAGAATGTTTTTCATAATGAACTGTATTTAATCTTCCCAAATGTAGGCATATGTATTGTATTTTAAATATTAAATTTTCTGGAGCAGGTATTTCATATTCACTTCACGGTCAATGATTTCATTCAATCGATCAATCTGAACTCTTTCTTGTTTCATCGAATCCCTGTGTCTGATTGTCACCGAATTGTCATTCGCAGATTCGTGGTCAACGGTGATGCAGAATGGTGTTCCGATTGCGTCCATTCTTCTGTATCGCTTTCCGATGGAATCTTTCTCTTCGTACATCAGATTGAAATCAAATTTAAGTTGGTCACAAATTTTTCTTGCCAATTCTGGCAGTCCGTCTTTTTTGACCAGCGGAAGCACGGCTGCTTTGATGGGTGAAAGTGCAGGGGGCAGTGCGAGGACAGTTCTTTCGCTTTTGTCATCAAGCACTTCGTTTTTCAAACTATTAGAAAATACAGCAAGAACCAAACGATCCAGTCCCACAGAAGTTTCAACAACATACGGAATGTAGCTTTCATTTCTTTCGTTGTCAAAATACTGAATTTTCTTACCCGAGAATTCCTGATGTTGCTTCAGGTCAAAGTCTGTTCTTGAATGAATTCCTTCTAATTCCTTGAATCCAAACGGAAACCTAAATTCAATATCGGTTGCAGCATTTGCGTAATGTGCCAGTTTCTCATGATCGTGGTATCTGTAATTTTCTTGGCCCAGTCCGAGGGATTTGTGCCAGTTCATCCGGATGTTTTTCCATTT
>JAQVKJ010000003.1 GCA_028694715.1 Weeksellaceae bacterium
CTGAGTTTGGTGATGTCCACTTTTTTGATGAGAATTTCAGTGTAATGCTCTTCGGGCGCAGTGCTTTTTTCGAGGCTTCCAAGAATCTGTAGTAGCGTGGTTTTCCCGGCACCCGACGCACCGACGATAGAAACGATTTCACCTTCGCTCACATCAATGGAAACTCCTTTGAGTACTTCCAGATTGTCAAAATTCTTGTAAATATTCTTTGCGGCTATCATCGGTCTAAAATTAGGTACAATTCATCAAAGTACAAAAGAGTTTTGTAGTGCTTGTATAGAAAACAAAAAAAATCAGTTCCCCTTTGGGAACTGATTTTGAATTTTATTTGTCTGAAAATTATTCAACAGTGATAGTACCCTGCATTACCCCAAAGTGCCCCGGGAAAGAGCAGAAGAAAGGATAAACGCCTGGTTCAGTCAAATTGAATGTTGAAGTTTTTTCTTCACCTGGGCCAGCCATTTCAGTATAACCGATGATGGCGTCTTTCATTTCGCCGTCGATGTTTTCAATACCTCCCAACTCAACTGCTTTCATGCCGAAATCTTTCACTTCTGAACCTGGTTTCAGGATGACAACATCATGAGACATTGCCTCAGCAGGAAGTGTACCTACATTTTTGATGGTTACGGTGATTTCACCGGCGGGTACAGTGAATTCATTTTTGTCATATTGCATTTGGTCGTTGCCTTCGAGTACGATGGTACTTGCAGGCTGTGTCGTCAGCTGTTTCTGTAGCAGTGGTCTCAGTTGCAGCTGGTTCTTCAGTAACAGTATCTGCGTCTTTGTTTCCGCCGCAGGCTACAAATGTGAAAGCTCCTATTCCCAATAGGAAATAACTTAATTTTTTCATTTTTAATTTGTTTTTTTGAGCTTCAAAAGTACTGATTTGTTTTGATTTAGCCGCTAATATTTATCAGTTTTTAGTAAATTTTTATATCCCCTTAACCGAATCAGTTTCGTGGGATAGAAATCAATTCAAACCCGGAGAGCTGAACACTGCGATCATTGGGATATGGATAATCAATCCGAACCGGATTCCGTTGAATGTGGTGTATTTGTGTTTGCTGAATTCAAAAGAATAACCCACGCTGGCTTCCATGAGTCCCAAGATAGAAATACCGGCTTCGGGCGTGAGGTTCCAGGGCGAGACATTGACTCGGGCCGAATAGAAAGTTGCGTGAATGTACTCATTGTACGGGCTTAACTTTTTGCTGTTGAACTGATAACCGATGCCCAACTCAGGTACGGCAATAAATTTGTTTTTGAAATAAGCCATATTTACCGTCGCACTCAAATCAATCAGATTGCTGTTGGTTTGAACCAGATAAATTTCGGGCCCGGCCTTGAAATAATTTCCGTTCAGATTGACATAACCCAATTGAAAGAGCAGATGAGCTGTGGTCCCACCTTTTTGTTGTGCGTTGGACATTACAAAGGCGAGTAGCAAAGCAATTTTCAGCAAATTCCTCATCCGGAAAAATTCAGTTTAAGGAAGTACAATCAATGGGGTTTTGGCATCATAAACCAAATCGTTTATCAGAAACTTTCTAAACAAATAGTCGGTCAGTAACCTCTCACCTTTTTGTACTACCAGTAGTTCGTTTGATTTACCGCTGATTATATTCTGAATGTTTTTTGACGGATTGTCACTCACATAAATTTCGTAGAATGTTTTGTAGTTCTCAGAAAACATGTCGGCGTGTTCTTTCAGCATTTTCTCAACTTCGGTGGTGTCATCATCGGGTCTGGACAGATTAAAAAACACTATTCGTGTTTCCTTGTTGTCTATAAAATTCAGCAATCGGTTGAATTCAAACAGATTCAATTGGTATTTGTCCGAAATTCCTACGAAGATATTTTTGTGGTGATAATCCGAAAGTGTGTTGGGAATGGCCACCAAAATATTGGGCGTATTTTCTATGGTATGGATAATGGTGTTTCTCAAAAAGAATTTTTTGATGAATCCGTATTTTTTCAATCCGGCCAGAATCACATTCTCAAACGATTGTTCCAACAGTTCATTCAGTGTGTGCTGCAAATCTTTTTCTGTGGCCAAATAAGACACCGGAATCATCGGTGGAATAATCCCGTGGCCAATTTTCCTCAGGTTTTCTTCGGCTTGGTCATTGGCGTTTTTGATCAGCGCATTCCGTTCTTTGTCATCTGTAAATGCCGGTATTTGAACCGGTGTCTGATGAAGCAAAAGTACTTCGGCCTGTATATGACTTGCCCAGTCACAGCCATATTCAATCAGATTTTTTGAGGTCTCTGAAAAATCAATTAAAAGGATAAAGCGTTTTCTCATATTTCGTATTTTTATTGACTAAGTTAATCATTTATTTTAAAAAATCAGTCGAACCACAGTCAAAAGTCCTCTGATTGTCAGCTCTCATTGTTGCTGATGGATTTACAGAAGAAACAGATGTTTTATAGACGATTTTTTCTGTGAATTCAACTTTCAAATATACAGTTTCTGTTTCAGGAAAATAGCAGATCGATACTGCTTTTCGTCATGAAATTAATAAATAAAAAAAAGCGCAATCTCAAAAGATTGCGCCAACCTAAAACTATGAAAACACTTTAGGGTCTATTCCAGTGTGAATCCTCTGGTATAAATTCTTCCGTCCAAATCCACATAACTGATAGATACTCTTCCTTGATGGGATTTCAGTATCTTCTCAATTTCTTTTTGACTGCTTACTTCTTTGTTGTTCACTTTCAGGATGATAAATCCGTTGTAGATTCCAATACCTCTTAGTTTGCTTCCCGGTTGCATGTTTTTGACCATTACACCGTAATCTGTGCCGAAACTTATTTTTTGTCTTTCGGTGAGCGGTTCAAACTCTGCACCCAGTTTTTCTGTCACAGTCAAATCGGCGATGGATCGCCTTTTTGTATTTCCGCTTTGGTCTCTCAGCGTAACGGTATAGTTTTTATACTTGCCGTCTCTCAAAATTTTAACATTTACTTTGTCGCCAGGATATTTGTTAGCGATGGTGAATGTGAGTTTAGACAGGCTGGTAATTTTCTGACCGTCAATTTCCGTAATGATATCTCCTTTCTCAAGACCGGCTGCCAATGCGCCTCCGTTTTCGCTAAGTGACTGCACCAGAATTCCTTGTTGGGTTTTCAGTTGGGTGTTGTTTTGTCGGTTAAATTCTTTTACAGTGGACTCATCGTTCAAATCCATTGCTTGGACACCCAGATAACCTCTTTGTACCAAGCCGTATTCTTTGATGTCTTCAACCACTTTTTTTACCAAATTGGACGGTATCGCAAAACCGTAACCCGAGAATGTTCCGGTGGGAGATGATATTGCTGTATTGATACCCACCAAGTCCCCATTTGGGTTGACCAGTGCACCTCCGCTGTTACCTGGGTTAATTGCCGCATCGGTCTGTATGAACGATTCAATCGGATTGGCTGCATTTCTTCTGAGGATATCGATGCTTCTTCCTTTGGCCGAAACTATGCCGGCCGTTACGGTTGAATTCAAGCCAAATGGATTGCCTACGGCAAGCACCCAATCGCCCACATTGATGGCATCTGAATCCACAAATTTGATGTATGGAAGCCCTTTTTCTTCGATTTTCATCAAAGCGATATCGGTGTTGGGATCGGTTCCTACCAATTCGGCTATGTATGACCTTTGGTCGTTCAGCACCACTTCAATTTTGTCTGAGCCTTTAATGACATGATTGTTGGTCACCACATAACCATCAGGTGAAATAATCACACCCGAACCCATGCCTGTCGGTTTGTCAGGATCGGGCTGACTTCTTTGCTGATTGGGAAATCCAAAGAAAAATTCAAAAGGATCCATGTACCTTTGATTATTGGATCTGGTAGAGAAATTGTTGATGCTGACCACTGCATTGATGGTCTTTTGCGAAGCAGCAACAAAATCGGGAACATTTGCAGTATAGTTGCCTTTATAATCTACAAATGAAAATGCGCCGTTGTGATTGTCTGTACTTGTGATGATCGGTTGGTCGGCTGTGGTTGCAGGAGAAAAATATTTCATACCCAAGATTGCAAAAGTTGCACTAAAGAGTCCAACCATCAAATATCCAAAATATTTTTTCATATAGTCTGTTTTTAAATTCATGCTTTTTGTCAAATTTCAATTCAAATTTAATACCAATAAATACAGTCTGACAAGTGGTTTAACTGCATTTTAACAAATATTATAAGAACTTTATGGGAAAGGCGGATTTGCAGTAGTTAATGCAACTGCTTCTGCTGAATTTATTAAATTTGCTTAAAATTTTGAACTTGAAAATTTCTTTTTCCAAATACCAAGGTGCAGGCAATGATTTTGTGATGATCGACAATCGGAATCAATCCTTTGTGGCTTCCATTCCGCTGGTCAGAAAATTATGCGACCGACATTTTGGCATCGGTGCTGATGGGTTGATTCTTTTACAGAACGATGATTCCGAAGATTTCAGAATGATTTATTTCAATTCAGACGGTAAGCCCGGAAGCATGTGTGGAAACGGAGGCAGATGTATTGTTGGTTTTGCCCGTGATTTGGGATTGATTGAGAAGGAAACCCGATTTGTCGCGCCTGACGGATTGCACCATGCCGTTATCGAAAATGATGAATTTATCTCGCTGAGTATGTGTGATGTAGGTGAAATAGAGATCTATCCTACGCATTGTTTCTTGGACACCGGCTCACCCCATCATATTGAATTTGTTGAGGAAGTAAATGAAGTAGATGTAAAAAACAAAGGAAGAAAGATTCGTTACGGTACTCCCTATTGTGAAACCGGTTCAAATGTAAATTTTGTCCAGATTATCAATCCAAATACTATAAAAATAAGGACATACGAAAGAGGCGTTGAGGACGAAACCCTTGCTTGCGGAACCGGTATAACCGCAGCTGCCATTGCAGCATATGACTCAGGCAGAATCAATGTGAACGAAGTGAATGCGTTGGCTGTGGGAGGTGAATTGAAAGTCAGCTTCACAAAAAACAACGGACACTATGAGAATATCCGACTGGGTGGTCCTGCCAAAGTAGTATTTAATGGTGAAATTGAAATCTGATGAAGAAGTTGGGTGTATTGCTGCTTTTTTGCAGTCTGTTGTTGCAGGTATCATGTAATTATTTCCGTGGACAGAAGAAAGACATCAAAGAAGACGGTTTTTTGTATGTCCGTACTGGTGCGGGAATGGATGAGGTACTCGACTCATTGTCAGACAAACTCAATCAGCCCGATGCATTTCGTACATATGCACTTTCGAGAGAATATTCTTCAAAAATAAAAGCCGGAAAATACAAATTGTCCAAGAGTGAATCCAACAAGGAATTGTTGAATCGTTTGATTTTGGGAATCCAGGAAGAAGTCCCATTGATGATTGGAAACGAACCGACGATTTTTCATCTGGCCGGAAAAGTTTCAAAAAAGATTGAAGCTGATTCTGCCCAAATCGTAAAAGCAATTATCGATTATGCCAAAAAACAAAATCCTGTACTCGATGCCGAAACCGTAAAAATCTATTTTCTTCCGAATACCTATAATTTTTTCTGGCCGACAGACGGTGAACAGTTTGTGGAAAGAATGTATGCAGAATTCCAAAAAGTATGGACGGAAGAACGACAGCAAAAAGCGGATGAAATGGGACTCAGTACGCTTCAGGTTTTCACGCTGGCTTCGATCGTACAGATGGAATCTTCAAAAACGGACGAACAGCCAATGGTTGCACAGGCCTATCTGAACAGATTGGCCGAAGGAATGAAATTGCAGGCAGACCCGACTTCTGTATATGCCTACAAGCTTCAGAACGGTTTCAATCACAGAATACAACGGGTGACCGGCATTCATCTTTCTGCTCCTTCTGAATACAATACATACAAGGTGCATGGTTTGCCGCCTGCCCCGATTTGTCTGCCCAATCTTTCGGCCATTGATGCGGTATTGAATCCCGAACCACATCCTTATGTTTATTTTTGTGCCGATCCCGACCGGCCGGGTTATCACAGCTTTACAAACAGCTATGCAGAGCATCAGAAAAATGCTGCAAAATACAGGGAATGGCTTGAAAGCAGAGGAATCAGATAGAATGTGTTTTGGTCAGGTTTTCGGCTTTTTCAACTTCGAGCATTTTGAGTTTTGAAATTGCAGTCTGAACCGTTTTGACTTCCTCGAATCTGAGCAGCAAGGTTTCGCTTTCGTTGTTTGATTTGGCAGGTTTTTGTTTGAATGTGGCGAGTCTTGGATTTTCCTGAAGCACATTAAGAATGTTCTGAAAACGGGCTGACTGAAAATATTCTGACTGCGGTTTTGCAATGAAGTAAGCCAGTAATTTTTCATTTTTGAGTACAATTCTTTCAAAACCAAGTGCTTTTGCCATCCATTTCAATTTCATGCTTTCCAGAAGATTGGCAACCTCTTCGGGACAATTGCCGAAGCGATCCAATAGATTTTCTTCAAAAATTTTAAGTTCTTCTTCATTTTCTACCTTCGACAAATCGGTGTACAATATCAGTCTTTCTTCCACATTGTTTACATAATCGTCGGGTATGAGCAACTGTATGTCAGTGTCAATCTGAACTTCATTTACGAAAATGTTGTCTTCGGAATTCCCTGTCTGAAACAAATCTTTGAAATCGGATTCTTTTAGTTCTTCGATGGCTTCATTCAGAATTTTTTGGTAGGTATCAAAACCAATTTCAGATATAAAACCCGATTGTTCAGCACCCAACAAATTTCCTGCGCCTCTGATTTCCAAATCTTTCATTGCGATATTGAAACCCGCCCCGAGATCAGAAAATTGTTCGATGGCCTGCAGCCTCTTTCGTGCTTCATTGGTGAGCGAGGAAAGTGGTGGAGCTATCAGATAACAAAATGCTTTGCGGTTGCTTCGTCCAACTCTTCCACGCATTTGGTGCAGGTCAGCCAATCCAAAATTCTGCGCTTGGTCAATAATCATGGTATTTGCATTGGGGACATCCAAACCGTTTTCCACAATGGTAGTCGAAACGAGTATGTCGTATTTGCCGGTCATGAAATCGAGAACATTTCTCTCCAAATCATCACCGTTCATTTGTCCATGCCCGATTGTGATTTTGGCATCAGGGATCAATCTTTGGAGCATTCCGGAAACTTCTTTGAGTGTTTCTATGCGGTTGTGAATATAAAACACTTGTCCACCTCTTTGCAATTCGTACATCACCGCATCTCTGATTTGTTGTTCATTGAATCCAATCATTCGGGTGTCAATGGGTTGCCGGTTGGGTGGTGGAGTTTTGATGACTGAAAGATCTCTGGCGGCCATCAACGAAAACTGTAGGGTTCTCGGTATCGGTGTGGCGGTCAGCGTCAGGGTGTCAATATTGGCCCTGAGTGTTTTGAGTTTGTCTTTGACACTCACTCCGAATTTGTGTTCTTCATCGATGATCAATAAACCCAAATCTTTGTATATAATATTTTTATTGACGAGTTGATATGTGCCGATGACGATGTCGATTTTCCCGTTTTTTAGTTTTTCGATGATTTCATTTTTCTTTTTTGTCGACCTGAACCGGTTGAGGTATTCAACGCTCACCGGCATGTCTTTTAATCTTTCTGAAAAAGTCTGAAAATGTTGAAAAGCAAGTATGGTGGTCGGTACCAAAACCACGGTTTGCTTACCGTTCACCGCTGCTTTGAATGCTGCACGAATCGCAACTTCGGTTTTTCCGAAACCAACATCTCCGCATACCAGTCGGTCCATGGATCTTTCGCTTTCCATGTCGGTTTTTACATCGTTGGTGGCTTTGAGCTGGTCGGGAGTGTCTTCATAAATAAAGGAAGCTTCGAGCTCGTTCTGCAGGTACCCGTCAGGCGCAAACTGAAAACCCTTCTGTGCTTTCCTTTTTGCATAGAGTTTTATCAAATCAAATGCGACTTCCTTGACTTTTCTTTTTGTTTTTTCTTTCAGATTCTTCCACGCATTGGAACCCAGTCGGCTGATTTTGGGTTCTTTGCCGTCCTTTCCGCTGAATTTCGATATTTTGTGGAGTGAATGAATACTGACATAAAGAATATCGTTGTTCTGATAAAATAATTTGATGGCTTCCTGCTTTTTCCCCATCACATCTATTTTGACCAGCCCGGCAAATTTCCCAACACCGTGGTCAATATGGGTCACAAAATCTCCCACCTGAAGGGAAGTGAGTTCTTTGAGCGTTATTGCTTCTTTTTTGGTAAATGAATTCCTGAGATCGTATTTGTGGTATCTTTCAAAAATCTGATGGTCTGTGAAACAATTGATTTTTAATGATTCATCAATAAAACCTTGATGAATGGCACCGATGACCGGAATGAAATTTACCTCTTTACCGAGGTCTTCAAAAATGTCTTTGAATCTTTGCACTTGCTTTTCGCTTGAACAAAATAGATAGTTGGTGTAGCCGTTTTCTGTGGATTCTACGAATGTCTCAGCCAGTAAATCAAATTGTTTGTTGAACGAAGGCTGCGGTTTCTGAAACAGTTCGATTGATTTGCCATGGTCAAAATACGGATTCAGTGAAAATTCAATGACGGCGAATTTTTCGAGTTGTGTTTTGAATTCATTTTCATCCAGAAACAATTCATTGGGTGTGGTGTGGCTGATTTCACCTGAAAGTTTGTCAAAGGCTTCTTGTGCCAGACTGAAATTCCTGTGAATGGCCGCTTGAATGACGCTCAGATTTTTGGCGATGACAATGGTTTTGTCGGATATGTATTCAAAAAAGCTTTCTCGTTTGTCGCTGGTAAATTTATTTTCAAGATTGGGAATGATGGTGAAATTTTTAACTTTCTCAATCGACAATTGGCTTTCAATGTCAAACTTTCTGACCGATTCGACTTCATCGCCGAAAAATGAGATGCGACAAGGCTTTTCCTCTGAATAGGAAAACACATCTACAATTCCTCCGCGGATGGAGAATTCTCCAGGTTCTGACACAAAATCCACCCTTTTGAATTCATAAGTAAATAAAAGCTCATTGAGAAAATCAATATCGACCGAATCGCCTTCTGAAACCCTGAAGGTGTTTTTACTCAATGATTTGCGGGTTACAACTTTCTCAAAAATACCTTGAGAATAAGTAACGGTGATCCTTGGTTTTTTGGCAGCATTCAGAGTATTGAGTACTTCGGTTCTCAGCACCACATTTGCATTGTCTGTTTTTTCGATTTCATAAGGTCTGCGATAGGAATCGGGAAGAAAAAGGACTTCGTCGCGGTTGAACATATTTTCAAGTTCATTCACCAAATAATTGGTTTCTTCTTTGTCGTCGAGCAGAATCAGAATTGGTGCATTAGAAAGCAGTTTGATTTGCGCTGAAAGAAATGAAAGTGAAGAACCCGAAAGTCCTTTTGCATTGATTTTTGCAGCTTGATTTTTTTGGATGAATTCAAAAGCATTCCGCACGAAATCAGATGACTCGTGTTTTTTTAGCACATCATGGATGGTTTTCTTTTCCAAAACTTCTGCAAAGTTAAGTGTTTTTGTAGAAAATGATTTCTACAAATAATTCTTAATTTCTATCAGGTCATCAATGACAGGTACATTTTCAATCCATTTATGACTTTCTGACAAGGGATTGAAGAAAATTGCTTCCATTCCAAAACGAGTGGCACCTATGATATCGGCAACCCAGTCATCGCCTATGTACACCGACTCAGAAATTTCGGCACCCGACTTTTCTATTCCGGTACTGAAAGCGATGGGGTGGGGCTTGGGTACACCGGCACCTTCTGCAGTGACAACGGTTTCTACATATTCTTTGAGAATGGTGTTGTTGATTTTGTAATGAGTGGTTTGAGCAAAACCGTTGGTAATGATGTGAATGTGGTATTTGTCTTTGAGGTAGTCAAGAATTTCCTTTGCATTATTAACCAAAAACTGTCCTGTGGAGATTTCGTCCATAAATTGTTGCTCAAAATCCACTGCAAAATCGGGTTTGGGAATGCCCAAATCTTGAAATGACAATGGGAATCTGCTTTCTTGTAATTCTTTTCTACTGATTTTATTGTCTCGGTATTTTTCCCACAAATCTTCGTTTATCTGATGATAATGAGGGTAAAATTCATCAAAATGATAACCAAATTTTTCTTCAATTCTAAAGGATTCGTAGATTTTCCTGATGGCAATTCCTGCGTTTTTTCTATAATCCCAAAGCGTATTGTCCAAGTCGAAAAAAATATGTTTTGTATTTTTCATAAGTGTGCAAAGGTAATTGAAATACCACTGATAAGTGTGATGTTGACGATTCAAGAAGTCAGAACCCAATTCATAAAATCATTGTAATTCTGTTGATTCAATCCATGTCCTTGGTAGTATTCATTGTATTGATATTGGATGTTCAACCTGTCGAGCAACGGCTTTCCCTTTCTTGCCCATTCTACCGGAATCACTGGGTCTTCTGTACCGTGAGAAATGAAAAAGTTGAGTTTTGAAAAGTCTTTTTGATGATTGATTTCTCCAATGAATTCTTTCTCTGGATAGCCGCTAAGAATTGAAATGTGTTTGACTTTTTCGGGGTAATTTAGTGCAATTGAGTAACTCAGAATCGCCCCCTGACTGAAACCACAAATCCATACATTTTCTTTGTCACAATTTTCTTTTTGAATGAATTCGTCGATGAATTTCACCAACTTATTTCTGGATTCAATGCCTTGAGGAATGTTGTTAAATTTGCGGGAGTCCAGAAAATTGATTTCGTACCAAGCGTACATTCCCGGTGAAAGAGTGTGAGTCGCCCTCAGGCTGACCACATGAAAATCATCCGGAAATGCATCAGCAAAACCGAACAAATCTTCTTCATTGCTGCCGTATCCGTGTATCAGCAGCATCAACTTAGGATTTTGGGTATTGACCTTAGGTCTTCTTTCAAGATATTGTATTTCAGCCAATTCTTTCAACATGATTATTTTCTTTCTTTGATGGCCATGACCAATAAAACCGCAATCTGAATCAGCTTTCCGAGGATGTAGATTTTATTGTGTTCATAGATGGCCGGATAAATGATTATTGGCGCAATCAAACCGATGATAGAGCCGCCCAGATGTGCTTCGTGGCCAATGTTCCCCAATTGTTTTTTCATTCCGTACACCGAAAATCCGAGGTAGGCAATGGCAAAAACCCATCCTTTGATTGGCAGAATAAAAAACAAATAAAGTTCGAGGGTCGGGTCAATGACAATCGATGAAAACAAAATGCCCGAAACGCCGCCAGAAGCACCTACTGCTGAATAATTATAATTGTTTCGTTGAAAAAACAGAGAGAGTAGATTTCCGCCTATGATGGCTGCGAGATAAACCACTGCAAATACCACAGAACCGTTGGCAGGTCCGCCGGTGTGAACCGCAAAAAAACGAATGACATACCATGCAAAAAAATAAAGTGTAAGCATATTGAACAGCAGGTGAGTGGTGTTCACATGCAAAAAACCAGAAGTGAGCAAGCGGTCGTATTGATTCTGTTTTAAAATAGGAGCCGGTTGAAATTTGAAACGGTCGAAAAAATAATAGTCCCCAAAGCCTTTGTAGCTGACAATCACCGTGATGGCGATGATGATGATGGTAATCGGATCAAGCATTTTTATTGATTTTCAGGTTCGGCTTCATTTTTTTCATCCTCAAAATCGAACAGCAATGCCTGTTCACCGCCTGTGTTTTCGTATTCGTCGGTTGGTTCACTCTCGTTTTTCTCCTCTTCGTGTTCTATTGTGGGCGGATGGAGATTTATTTGTCTGAGTTTGTGTGTTGTCAATTGATTGCCTTGCGCATTGATACCTTTGACCGTTATGAATTCTTCCAGATTCACGGTTTCCGGCTCTCGTTCGTTTCCTTTTACTTTTGAGAAAATCAAATCCACCACCGGTATTTTTTGTGTGGTCACCAATTCAATAAATGAATTTGGATTTTCAGAAAAATAAAACGGCTGCGGTTTGAGACTGTCTTCTGCCAAGAATCTTTTGACAAAATACCGATTTTTGTCAGCGTCATAATAAATGCAGGAAATTGGTTTTTGGGGATTCCATTTTTCTATGATGAGCAATTCGTCGTCATAGCGATTGCTCAAGTCAAAATCGGTCAGTTTGACTTCCCCTTTGTCGTTGATGGTGAGTATTTTGTCTGAACCTTTGAATGCGCCCAACAATTCTCCACGGCCATCTGCATTGAGTCTTTTTATGGTGTCATCAAACCAGATTTTCCTTGGGGCAAGGGTGGAAACTCCTTCTTCTTTGAGTTCGATTTTTTTGATAGGATATTTTGAAACCAGATTCCCGATACTGTTTCGACCTTTGACCGCCAATTCAGAAAAGTCGATGTCGAATTTCAGTTTTTTGAGTCTTTTTGAAGGTTTCAGTAACACCTGAACCACTTCGGCTTCTCCGTTTGGATTGGCTGAAAAATAGAGAACTTCAGAATCTTTGCTTCCTTTGGTCAGCGGATATTCACGGTCGCGTGTGATGGAGGTGACCGCAAATCTTTTCTGATAAGAAGCACCGTTTTTTCCGTCTCTGTATATCAGGTTATAGATTGTTCGTTTGTCGTTTTTGTTCCACACGGCTACATGGATGATGTCCTTTCCCACAAAGGTTTTTGAATCTACTTTTGTGACCAACATATTGCCGTCTCTTCTGAATACGATGATGTCGTCAATGTCTGAACATTCAAAGAGGAATTGGTCTTTTTTGAGCGAGGTGCCGATGAATCCTTCGGCCGCATCCACATAGAATTTGACATTTGCAGCAGCCACTTTGGTGGCATCGATGGTGTCGAACACTCTGATTTCAGTTTTTCTTTCTCTTCCTTTTCCGTATTTGGTTTTCAGATTTTTGTAATAGTCGATGGCGTATTCTGTGAGATGTTCGAGATGGTATTTGACTTTTTTAATTTTTTCTTCCAAGGATTCAATGTATTGTTGTGCCTTGTCCATATCGAATTTAGAAATCCGTTTGATGCGGATTTCGGTCAGTCGAACTATGTCTTCTTCGGTTACTTCTCTCAGCAAATGAGTGGTATGTGGTTTGAGTCCTTTGTCAATGGCTTGGAGGACGCCTTCCCAGCTTTCTTCTTCCTCAATGTCGCGATAAATTCTGTTCTCAATAAAGATTCTCTCCAAGGAAGAGAAGTGCCATTGTTCTTGGAACTCATTGAGTTCAATTTGTAGTTCTTTTTTGAGTAGTTCAACTGTGAAATCGGTGTTGCTTTTCAGAATTTCCGTAACGGTCAGGAATTCGGGTTTGTTGACATTGATGACGCAGGCGTTTGGAGAAATTGATATTTCGCAATCAGTAAAGGCATAGAGCGCATCAATCATTTTGTCGGGAGAGATGCCCGGAACAAGGTGAACGAGAATTTCGACACCGCTTGCGGTATTGTCCTCGATTTTTTTGATTTTTATTTTGCCCTTGTCGTTTGCTTTGATGATTGAATCTATCAGGCTTCCGGTGGTCGTGCCGTATGGAATTTCAGTGATTTTGAGTGTATTTTTGTCTTCTTGTTGAATTTTGGCCCTGACGCGAACCCTCCCGCCTCTTTGTCCGTCATTGTAGTCGCTTACATCCACATAACCGCCGGTCAAGAAATCGGGGAAGAGTTTGAATTTCTTATCTTTCAGATAAGCGATGGAAGCATCGATGAGTTCTAAAAAATTATGTGGAAGAATTTTGGTTGAGAGTCCGACAGCAATTCCTTCCACACCTTGGGCCAGCAGTAGAGGGAATTTGACGGGTAGGTTTTCCGGTTCCTTGTTTCGGCCGTCATATGAGGGCAACCATTCGGTGGTTTTGGGGTTAAAGACCACTTCCAGTGCAAAAGGCGTCAGTCTGGCTTCGATGTATCGGGCTGCTGCCGCACCGTCTCCTGTCAATATATTCCCCCAGTTGCCCTGTGTGTCAATCAGCATTTCTTTTTGACCGATTTGTACCATTGCGTCGGTGATGGCCATATCACCGTGTGGGTGATATTTCATGGTGTTCCCAACAATGTTGGCGACTTTGTTGTAACGACCGTCTTCAAGTTCACGCATCGAATGCATGATGCGTCGTTGCACCGGTTTGAGTCCGTCAAAAATGGACGGAATGGCCCGTTCGAGAATTACATAAGAGGCATAATCGAGGAACCAGTCCTCATACATCCCCGATATTTTTTTGATGCTTTCTTCCTTGTTATGATTGTTCATAGCTTTCTTCTTCTTCTATAATCGTAGATATTTCTGCTTCTTTGTTTTTTTGAATGACTTTGTGAAGTGATCTTTTTAAATCAGAAATCTCACTGTTGTTGATGTAACTGATGTTGATTGTGATTCTGTTGATGCCTCCTTTGCTTCTTTTGCTTTCGAGAAACAAGTCGAGTTTTTTCAGGAAGAGTCCTTTTTTTATTTTGAACCCCTTTAGTTTTCTTTTTGGGAAATCTACCAATCTTTGATTTTTGGGGAAGTATTTTACCCAATAGGGGTCTTTGGTTCTGATGGTAATTGTTTCTCCGTCGCTGCTGTATTCAAACTGATGTGGGCCGGTTTTCTTGTAGATAAAAATGATCATACTAAATAACAATATGGTCAGATAGGGAAAAAATGGTTTGATTGGGGGCGGGATGTGTTTGACGATGGCCGGTATGGGTACAAAAATCAACAGTATTCCACACAGAATTCCCAAGAGGAGAAATGTGTATATGATATTGGTAACGGGTATAATTCTTTTGTTGTTTATTCTCATTCTGATTCAGGTTTTGATCAAATCTCAACTCTCAGGTTGTTTACGATAAATTCCTGTCGGTCGGGTGTGTTTTTGCCCATGTAGAATTCCAGCAGGCTCTCAATGGTTGTGTCTTTGCCAATCATTACTGGTTCGAGCCGCATGTCCTTACCAATGAAATTTTTGAATTCATCAGGTGAGATTTCACCCAAACCTTTGAAGCGAGTTATTTCAGGGTTTTTGCCCAAATCGTTGATGGCATTGATCCGTTCTTCTTCGGTATAGCAGTATCGTGTTTCTTTTTTGTTTCGTACTCTGAACAGCGGTGTTTGCAAAATATACAAATGACCTTCGCGGATAAGGTCGGGGAAGAACTGCAAAAAGAAGGTGATGAGCAATAGGCGGATGTGCATTCCGTCCACATCGGCATCGGTGGCTATGACCACATTGTTGTATCTGAGTTCTTCGAGTCCGTCTTCAATATTTAAAGCTGCTTGGAGCAAATTGAATTCTTCGTTTTCGTAAACTATTTTTTTGGTCAACCCATAGGAATTCAGCGGTTTCCCTCTCAGGCTGAACACTGCTTGGGTTTCTACATTTCGGCTTTTGGTGATGGAGCCACTGGCCGAATCTCCTTCTGTGATGAAAATAGTGGAATCGAGTTTGGCAGCTGATTTTTGGTCGTTGTAATGCTGACGACAATCCCTTAGTTTTTTGTTGTGCAGGCTGACTTTTTTGGCTCTTTCTCTGGCAAGTTTTCTGATGCCCGATAGTTCTTTTCTTTCCAGTTCTGCCTGCTTGATTTTTTTCTCCAGTTCCAGCGCTACTTCTGGGTTTTTGTGTAGGAAATTATCCAGATTTGTTTTGATGAAATCATTCACAAAAGTTCTGACTGTCGGCAGGTCAGGTCCCATGTCTGTTGAGCCCAGTTTGGTTTTGGTTTGTGATTCAAATACCGGTTCTATGACTTTGATGGCAATTGCGCTGATGATGGATTTGCGGATGTCGCTTGGGTCATAATTTTTATTAAAAAAATCCCTGATGGTTTTTACAATTGCTTCTTTGAATGCGCTAAGATGAGTTCCGCCTTGGGTGGTGTTCTGACCGTTGACAAAAGAATAATAAGTTTCTGAATACGAGCTTTTGCTGTGTGTGAGGGCGATTTCAATGTCTTCAGCTTTTAGATGGATGATGTCATAAACTATGTCTTCGTCAATATTGTCTTTTAGCAAATCCTTCAAACCGTTTTCAGAATAAAATTCCTCACCATTAAAAATGATTTTCAGCCCTGGATTCAGATAGACATAATTGTTGAGCATTCGCTCCACATATTCTTTTCGGTATTTGTAATTTTTAAAAATTTCACCATCGGGTACAAAGGTGATTTTTGTACCTTTCCTTAGTGTGGTTTCTTTTTCGGATTCTTCAATGGTCAGTTCGCCATAAGAGAATTCGGCCACCCTTGTTTTGTTGTCACGGATGGATTGTACTTTGAAATAAGAAGACAGTGCGTTCACCGCCTTGGTTCCGACACCATTCAGCCCGACAGATTTTTTGAACGCTCTTGAATCATACTTTCCTCCGGTATTCATTTTAGAAACCGCATCTACCATTTTCCCTAACGGAATTCCCCGGCCATAATCACGGACGATGACTTCACTTTCGGTCAGATTGATTTCAATCGTCTTGCCAGCACCCATTACAAATTCGTCAATTGAGTTGTCGATAATCTCTTTTAACAAAACATAAATCCCGTCGTCCTGAGACGAGCCATCACCAAGTTTCCCGATATACATTCCCGGGCGCATACGGATATGTTCTCGCCAGTCGAGGGTTTTAATATTGTCTTCAGTATAACTGTTTGCAAGCTTTTGAAAAGGGTCTTTCATCAAGTTTTTTGTCATTTCACAAAAATAGAAAATTTCAATGGTCATTGCAAAACAACCCATAAATGATTATCAAATGGTTTTCAACGATTTTATGCTTAATTTTAGCCGATGAATCCAAAATCAAAATTACCTCATTTAGGTACAACAATTTTTACGCTGATGTCTGAGCTGGCAGCTGAGCATGGTGCTATCAATCTATCGCAGGGTTTTCCTGACTTTGATTGTTCGCCCGATTTGGTGCATCTGGTTTCTCTGGCCATGAAACAGGGCTTGAACCATTATTCGCCTATGAGCGGTATTGCTGAGCTGAGGGAGGAAATCAGTCGGAAACAATATGAAATTCACCAAGCAAACTATCACCCATCCACTGAAGTGACGGTGACTGCAGGCGGTTCGGAAGCGCTTTTTTCGGCCATTGCAGCAGTGGTACATCCGGGCGATGAGGTGATTGTGTTTGAGCCGGCCTATGATTTGTACCGTCCTGCCATTGAGCTGTTCGGAGGGGTTGTCAGGGCAGTTCGGCTCATGGCACCCGATTTTAGAATTGATTGGAACGAAGTCCGTTCACTGATTTCACACAAAACCCGATTGATTGTGCTAAACAATCCCAACAATCCTGCAACTGTAGTATTGGATGAGGATGACTTTAAAGAACTGATTCAAATCGTAAGAAACTCAGAAATTATGATTCTCAGCGATGAGGTTTATGAGCACATTGTCTTTGATGGGCGGCAACACTTCAGTGTCAGCCGATTTCCTGAATTGAAGGAAAGAAGTTTTCTGGTGGCTTCTTTCGGTAAGCTTTATCATATTACCGGATGGAAAGTCGGTTACTGCTTGGCACCTGAAATTCTAACAAAGGAGTTCAGAAAAGTTCATCAGTTCAATGTCTTTTGTGTGAACACTCCGGTGCAATATGGACTGGCTGAATTTCTGAAAAGAAAAGAAGAATACTTGGCCCTGCCGTCATTGTTTCAGCAAAAACGAGATTTTTTCATGGATGGACTTGCACAATCCGGATTCAAAGCCATAAAGCCTCAGGGAAGTTATTTTCTACTCGCCGATTATTCGGAAATTTCTGGGCTGAACGAATTTGATTTTTCCAAATGGTTGACCATAAAACATAAAGTGGCGGTGATACCGGTTTCTGCATTTTATGCCAATCCTCCCGAACAAAAACTGGTCAGGTTTTGTTTTGCAAAAAAAGAGGAAACCCTTGAAAAGGCCTTGGAAATTCTTGTAAAATTGAAATAATCGTCACTACGGGGCGAAGCGCAAACCAAAATTTTCTGTATTAAACATTGAACAAAAAGTGCATTACATCTCCGTCTTTGACGATGTAGGATTTCCCTTCGATATTTAATTTTCCGGCTTCTCTGGCTTTGGCTTCGGAACCGTAGAACACAAAGTTATCGTACGAAATCACCTCGGCTCGAATGAAGCCTTTTTCAAAATCGGTATGAATGACTCCTGCTGCCTGAGGAGCCGTTGCACCTTGAGGAATGGTCCACGCACGGACTTCTTTGACGCCTGCTGTAAAGTAGGTCTGTAGATTCAGTAGTTTGTATGCAGAACGAATCAGGCGGTTGACACCCGGTTCTTCTAATCCAAGTTCCTCCAGAAAAATTTGTCTTTCCTCGTAAGTGTCGAGTTCATTGATGTCAGATTCGATTTGAGCGGCAAGTACCAGCACTTCTGCCTGCTCGTCTTTCACTGTTTCTCGTACTGCATCCACATATGCATTTCCATTTTTTACAGAAGCTTCGTCCACATTACAAAGGTAGAGTACGGGTTTAAAAGTCAGCATGTGAAGGCTGTCGAGAATGGCAGCTTGTTTTTCGTCGGTTTCCATTTCACGCAAATTTTTTCCTTGCTCCAAGAAGTTTTTGGCCTCTTCGAGAACTGCAGCGATATCCGCCTCTTCCTTATTGCCGCCTTTGGCCATTTTTCTGGCTTTTTCAATTCGCTTTTCAATGGCTTCAAGGTCTTTGATTTGCAATTCGGTATCAATAGTGGATTTGTCTCTGATGGGGTCTATGGAACCGTCCACATGGGTAATGTTTTCGTTGTCAAAACATCTCAGTACATGGATGATGGCATTGCATTCCCTGATGTTTGCCAAGAACTGATTGCCCAATCCCTCGCCTTTGCTGGCACCTTTAACCAGTCCGGCTATGTCCACGATTTCAACGATGGCCGGAACCACTCTTTCGGGTTTTATGAGTTCCTCAAGTTTGTTGAGTCTGGGGTCGGGAACAGAAACGGTTCCTATATTGGGTTCGATGGTGCAAAAGGGATAATTGGCCGATTGAGCTTTGGCATTCGAAAGACAATTGAACAAGGTGGATTTACCCACATTTGGCAAGCCGACAATTCCACATTTCATATTTGGTGTTTTGAAAATTCGTGCAAATATAAGCTTTAAACTTATTTTGCAGCTTTCAAAAATCAGATTTGCTTGTATCAATTGAATTGACAGATCATACGGCATTCCATTCCTTATGAAATTCATTTAGAAATTCTTCGAGAAATTTGTGCCTATCTTCTGCCATTTTTTTTGCAGCGGTTGTATTCAACAGGTCTTTTAATTTC
>JAQVKJ010000168.1 GCA_028694715.1 Weeksellaceae bacterium
AAGAATACTGACCACCCAAAAAAATATTGGAAAGTACTATTGGAATCCCGCAAAAGAAGAAATCGACTCAAGTGTCTTTGAGGGCTTGGACGCTATCGTCCATCTGGCAGGAGCTCCCATTTCTAAACGCTGGACAAAAGCCAACAAAAATGAAATCTACGAAAGCCGTGTCAAATCAGCAGAATTACTGTACAATGGCGTACAAAAAGCAGGAATAAGACTCAGCAGTTTCATTTCTGCCTCGGGAGTCAATTATTATGGCACAGAAACCCGTTCGCATTTGTTTGTAGAAGAAGACCCGGCTTCCAATGATTTTTTGGGGCAACTATGTGCCGATTGGGAAGCTGCAGCCCAAACATTCACAAACATGAGCAGCCGGGTGTGCTGTGTCAGAACTGCAGTGGTGCTTTCACCCAAAGGTGGGATGCTCAAAAAACTGATGCCGTTGGCTAAACTCGGTTTGGTTTCGCCTTTGGGCAGTGGCCATCAAATCGTACCATGGATACATATTGACGATTTGATTGAGATTTATGTCCGATTGTTAGAAAGTCCGGATTTGTCGGGTGCATTTAATGCTGCGGCCACCGAGATTGTCAACAGCAAAACATTTACAAAATCACTTGCCAAGGCCGTGGGCACCAAAGTTATTTTGCCGAATGTCCCGGGCTTTGTTCTCAGAATGATGTTCGGGGAAACTTCGTCCATCATGTTGGAGGGGAGCGCAGTTTCTAATAAGAAAATTAAGGAAAGTGGATTTAGATTTAAATTTGACAATCTGGATGCTGCACTGAAAAATTTGTTGGGATGATTGTGAGTATGAATCCATTAACGATTCAACACCATCTCATCAAAAGACAAGACAGTGGAAAAACCTTTGTCGATGAAATATTCCCTGAAACCATCGCGGGCAGTGATTAGCACGAAATCCCCACCCCAAGCACCCAGACTTTTTACACTGCCCCGATAATCAGGAAAATACAAATCAGCTACTTTTTCCATACCTAAGACCGAAGAAATCATTTCCTCATGCAGGTTCATCAGTTGTTCGAATTCATCGAGCCGTCTGGTTTTCAGCATATTGTGTGAAATGTCTGAAATCCCGCTCAGCCATTCTTTGGTTGGTTTGAAGTTTTTGTAATTCTCTGAAATACTGATTTGGGTATCTTGTTTTCGGTTGAGGTGTACAAAAAACAAATCTTTTTTGAAAACCGGGTCAAAATCAACCATTTCGATCTCGGGTTTGCCGTTTTTGAGTTGATACAAAATTGGTGAATGAACGCTTGCGCAGGCAATGTCATAACCACTGCTACCAAAACTCAACTTGTTCAGTTCAAAGGCATCGGTACCTGAAAATTGCGCCAGCATACTGACAAGGCTTGAGCTGCTTCCCAATCCCCAGTCCAAAGGGAACTCCAAATGGGTTTGACAATGTAGATTCCTATGTTGCCGGGCAAAGAATCCGGGATTTAATTTTTCGATGAAACCCAGAATTTCAATTAGTTTTTTGGCGGGTTTTGAATCGGTTGCCGCATTCAGCCAAAGATTTTTCAAATCAATTTTTGCAGAAAACCACAAACTTCCATTCGACAAAAATGCCTCCCAAAACAATTCAGGATGTTGGGAAATATCGCCTTGAGTGACCCGCAAAGTCTGTCCGAAACGACAAGGCACTGCCAATGCCAGCGAACCATTCCGTACGGCATACTCGCCCGATATCAGCAATTTTCCGTTGGCACTGAAGGAATTCAAAACAATGAGTTTAACTGGATGCAGCGGTGGAAGTAGAAACCCCGGGGTCTATTTTTCTGACCAATCCCTGAAGTGTATTGCCTGGTCCGACTTCAATGAATTCAACCGCACCCTCTTTGATCATATTTCGCACAGACTGGGTCCATTTCACCGAAGAAGTCAGTTGGGTGATTAGGTTTTTTTTGATTTCGTCAGGGTTGGTTTCGGCCGTTGCACTCACATTCTGGTACACCGGACAGACCGGTTTCTTGAAATCGGTCTGATGAATGGCTTCAGCGAGCTCTTCTTCAGCCGGTTTCATCAGTGGCGAGTGAAAAGCACCGCCAACAGAGAGTATCAAAGCTCTTCTGGCACCTGCTTCTTTCATTTTTTCACAAGCAGCTTCCACAGCATGGGTTTCGCCAGAAATCACGAGTTGCCCCGGGCAGTTGTAATTGGCTGGCACGACGATACCATCGGTTTCAGCACATATTTTTTCAACGATTTCATCCTCCAATCCGAGTATGGCAGCCATGGTAGAAGGTTGGAGTTCGCAAGCCCGCTGCATAGCCATCGCTCTTTTGTGAACCAAGTCGAGACCCGATTCAAAAGACACTGCACCTGCAGCGACCAAAGCCGAGAATTCACCGAGCGAATGACCTGCCACCTTGTCGGGGGTGAAATTTTCGAGTGTTTTTGCAAGAATTACAGAGTGCAGAAAAACTGCAGGTTGGGTAACTTTTGTCTGTTTTTGTTCTTCAGCACTTCCTTCAAACATGATTTTAGAAATATCAAAACCGAGAATTTGATTGGCCTGTTCAAACATCTCTCTGGCAATGGTTGAATGGTCGTACAGGTTTTTTCCCATCCCTGTGAATTGTGCTCCCTGACCCGGAAAAACGAATGCTTTCATAGTTGATTTCTGTTTATCTGTTAAATGTAATTATTTTTTATGTTTCAATTTCTTTTCGTCCTCATTTTCCCACATCTTTGACAAAAATAAATACCTTTTGAACACCGAGTGGGCATGGAGTTTTGAGATGATGTAGCCTTCGCCTCCATCGAGAATTCCAAGCCGAATCACATAATGGTGCATGAAACGGTACCATGGTTTTACCCAGAAATGGAAGGCACTGGGTCTCAGCTTTTTGATGAACAGTTCCTTGGCCCTCAACATGGAATATTGTGTGAGTTTCCTGTCGTATTCTTCTACAGAAAAGTAAGAATAATGGTCGAGTTTATTTCTCAGGTACTTGGTTTTTCCTTTGCTGTCGATGAGTTCGTGAACCAACCTGCCGCTGCCGTATCTGTTTTTTGATTTTTTAAACAGCCTGATGACTTTATCGTTTTGCCAGCCGGAATGTTTAATGTATTTGTTCATAAAATAAAACCTGCGGTACACAAAGAAAGCGTCCGCATCTTCCTTTTCCACTTCTGAAATCATTTCATAAACCAATGCTTTGGGAACCCTTTCGTCAGCGTCAAAGAAAGTCACCCATTCATTTTTTGCCTGATCGATGGCAAAGTTTTTCTGGTCGGTGAAATTGTCAAACGGTCTGACAATGAATTTCACCTTGGGATGCTCTTTTGCAATTTCAGCAGTTCGGTCGGTGCTTTCGGAATCCACAATAATGATTTCATCTGCATACCAAGCTTCGTTTAAGAATTTTTGAATGTTTCTCTCCTCGTTGTAGGTTATCAACAGTGCCGAAATTTTGGGCAGCTCGGGAACCAGCTCTTTTGGCAAATCAACTTTGTCGAAATTTTTCTGTAGAAATTTGTCGGCTTCAGTACGGACATACGGTAGATTCAGTTTTTTGTAGATTTTCGGAGTCATCCTCAACAGTTGTTTGTCGTTGTGATTATTGATTAGTCTTTTGTCAAGGTCTTGTAGGTGTACGCTCATGTGTGTGTGGTCGTCTTCGTAGCAACCCCAGTCCACAGGAAATTTGTGTGGTGAATAAATACTGAAAGTGGGTAGATTCAATGCTTTAGACATATTGACCGCACCTCCTTCATTGCCGATAAATGCATCGCAATGGCAGAGTATTTTCAAAAAATCTCGTACATTGTTGCCAATGATGTGGGTATAAATCTTTTCGTCAGATTCTTGATATGCCATGATTTTGTTTACGACTTCTTTCTGGTCGGGAGTGTAATTAAATAATAAATTAAAATTGTAGTATTTATGAATGTGTGCAATCAGTTGCGCCATGTATTCGATGGGCCAGGACTTTTCTTCACTGCTTCCCATGATTCCAATCATTAGCGTTTTTCTGTTAAAATCGAGGCCGCCTTCTTCCAGCATTCTTCGTCCTTCTTCTTTTTCTTGAGGGCTCAGGTAGATTTTCATATCAAGTTTCAGCTTGAATTTTTCCTTAACGAGCGGAAGGACCAGCGCTACTCTGTTGTCGATGGCGGTACAATTGGCTTCAGAACTAGAGACTTTTGCTTTTTCTACCCGATCGGTGTATATGTATTTGAAAAAGGGTTTGTCATAACTGATCCTGCAGGGTGCACCGGATTTGAGCGTAATGAACCGGCTTTGAAGTTTGGCATAAGGGTCAATCACAATGTCGTAGTTTTCCTCTCGGATGAGATTTGCATATCGATTGA
>JAQVKJ010000169.1 GCA_028694715.1 Weeksellaceae bacterium
GTTACAATTTTACCGATGTTATTGTCGTTCAGGAAATTACCAATCTCATTTCTAAGTTGTTTGTCATTTGCTTTTGGGTCAAAATAAACACTGACATTCATGTCGCTGAAACTCGGCTTATCTACAAATGCCCACAAAGATTTGGTTTTGAAATCTTTCAAAGGTTCATCCAATTTCAAAGTGGATTGATTATAGGTTGAAGATTCTATCACACCTTTTGCTATGGCTTTGGACGCATCTTTGGTTGTTGAACCGGAAGGCATCAACAAGATGGTTGTTCCTTCAAACAAACCATTGAATTTGCCTGCTGCCAGCGTTAGCGTGTTGGCGTCATTTATTCTTCTGATTTCAAAATAAGGTTGTTGCGCCAAATAATTTCCTCCAAAAAGCTCATAGTCAATGTCTCCTTCTATTACCGGATTTTGCCTTGGGGCAATCAGCTGCATTTCAGCAACGATATCTGCAAACATTTTGCGGTATGAAGCGCTGTTGCCGAGATTTTTCATGGCTTTTGAAAAAGCAAAGCTCAACGAACCTTTGCCTTGGTATTCATAATTCAATTGATTGGCGGAAGCACCCGAAATCATCACAAAAGGAGCCAGATCTCCGGCCGCTTGTTTTTCAGCAAACAAACCGCTTTCTGCAGCCGTAATGCCTCTGCTTTGCGCAAAATCATTTGCATTCCAGTTTTCCGAAACCAAAGGACCGACACCGCCCCTGGCTTTTCCACCACGGGTAGCAGAACCCGAATGACAGCTGTCTAAGTTGATTAATAATTGTCCGTTTTTGCCCAGCTTGGCCCTGAATTTGGCGATGATTACTTCCAATTCATCGTCCCGAATGTGATTTTGACCCCAATAAACATCTTTGACATAATACGCATTGGCGTCATAAGGAACCAAAGCCTCATCCAATCCATCGGCTTCGTCGCCGTTGTCATCCATGATTTGTTGACCATGACCGGAATAATGAATCACAACTATATCGCCATTTTTGACAGAGGACAGCAATTGTTCCAAAGCATTCAGGATTCCTTCTCTGGTAGCAGCTGCATCCTGAACCAGTCTGATGTTTTTTCCCGAAAAACCCTGATGTGTCAAGGCGTCTTGGATAAGCGGAATGTCGTTGGCCGAACTGATGTTTGACCAGCCTGTTTCTTTGGAATATTCACCAACAGCAATAATTAAAGCGTGTTTGTCGGCGGAAAACAATGAACCTGCAAAACACAAGTAGAGCATAAAAGTCAGTAGATTTTTCATAGATAATTTTCATCTAAGGTTAATAGTATATTGATTCTCAATGCTCACAAATATAAAATAATCTTTTTAAAATTTATCATTTATAAGTTCTTTGCAGAATCATGGGTAAACTTTCCCGTTTTTCAGACAGTATTGAATCTGGAAACTGGAAAATTGTATCATGGTTCGATAGTGTTTTCTTAAACTTTTTGGCGATGTTGTGTGATGATTTCGGGCAATACGATGCATCGTTGGCATTGTACCTGAAAGTCATTGCCGGATTTATAAACCCTTTAATTCATCATTTTTTCAATGGTCGAAGCCCCGTCTTTTATTATTGCGTCTTTGTTTTCGCTTAAAATATCCGGGAGTTTATTGATGTATTTGCTTTTGCTTCCTTCATATTCTCTCACCTGAACATTTACTTTTACTACCCCGAATTTTTCATTTTGGTCAATTTCGGAAGTAATCGGGATGTCATAATACCAGGGAGATTTAATCGGTTCTTTTATTTGATTTTCTACTCCATATTTCAAGTTTCTGAAATCATATTCTTGTTCTATCAGCACCCCTTTGTTGGGAGAACCGTCGGTATTTCTCCACTGTCCTTCAATCTGAACAGAAACAATGGCATTGAGATTTTCATCCTGATACACCCTTGTTTTTGAGAATAATATTCTGAGATCATTAAAACTCAATCTGCTTACTCCGGGGTTTTCGGGGTCGCTTTCAATTCCAATAATGGCATGAAAATTAAGCAAATCATCTTCTTTTTCACGAATCACATCTTTCACTTCCAGAACGGCACTGCTCCCTCTGGCAGTTGGTTGTTTTGAAATCTCATCACGGATGATCACCATCAAATCCGACTTTTCTTCTTCTTCGATCCTCTTAGCGTATTTTTTGATATGTATTTCATTGTAAGTTTTCTCTGTTATGCCGGAAGTAGAAGTGTAATAATCATTCACTGAAATAGATTGAGCATAAGAACTGCTCAATGATTTTGAAGTTTTTTCGGCCAGATAATTAACGCCCAAAAACAAACCCTGCAATCCGATTTCCAAGGCACCTCGAGAGGCCGGTTTTTTGAGTTCGACTATAAATTCTTCGTTGGAGACGATATAAGAGCGTTGGTGTGTTGAACAGGATACAACTGTTAAAGAAACAGCCATAAGAAGGAGTAGTTTTTGTTTCATTTAAAAATTTTAAACCACAAATTAATGTATAAAAATTCATTTAACATAAACGAAGACGAAATTTTTCAAAAGGAATAATTCCTCTAACAAAAGGACAAAGTGAAAAACAATAAATTCTAAAAAAAATGTATCTTCACCCCCAAAATTAATTTGCTATGAAAAACCAGCTAACAACCTATTTGGCAGCATTTTGCCTATTCAGCTTTTTTCAGTTGAAGGCACAAAACATTTCAGACCGGATTGAAAATTCACTTCCGGCAGTCGTTACCGTAACCATTGAAAAAGCTTTGCCCATCGGTAAAGTCCTGATGGGTTTTCGGGGAAATATCGTGAACGAAGCTTACGAAAAATCGCTGGAACTGACAGATGCATTGAGTTCAGGTTCGGGTTTTGTCATTGAAAAAAACAAAAAGAAATATGTAATCACCAATGCACATGTGGTGGAAAGTGCTTCTGACGAACCCGGGAGTATTTTTGTTTATTCCTACAATCAGACCAAATATGAGGTGAAGGTAGTGGGGGGCGATTCATTTTACGATGTGGCAGTATTGGAATTTGTAAATCCCCCCGGCAAAGAACTCAGCTCGTTGAGCTTCGCCAAACAAATGCCGAAAATTGCATCCAAGGTATATGCCATTGGAAATCCCTTGGGTGAATATCCATATACAGTAACCGACGGAATTGTCAGCGCAGTCAACCGAAACAGAGACGGAGCCACCGGCAAATACGGATTTATTCAAAGCACCGCAACCATCATTTGGGGCAACAGCGGCGGTCCGCTCATCAATGAATCTGGACAAGTTGTGGGAATCAATTCACAAATAGCTTTCGCCGATGGCGGAGACGGTTCGGCTTATTTGATGCAACAAATCAATTTTGCATTGGAACCCTTGCTTTCACAGAGATTGGTGGACGAAATCATTGCAAAAGGAAAGGTTTCCCGTACTCATATCGGCGTGGAATTCAGTCAAAGGAATGAACTTGTTCCCACCTATCAGGGAATGGTAATCGGCAGACAATTGGACAAACTTCCTGTGCTGTCTGGACTGATTTCGGGCAGTGATGCTTATATAAAGCTTGCCGAATATGTGGGTTGGGCATTGTCAACAATCAATGGTGTTAAAATCAGAAACTTGGAAGAAGCACTTGGCGAATTTGAGAATATAAAACCCAATGCAAAAGTCAAACTGACTTTGACAGATGGCCAAATTTCAAAGGAAATCACCCTAAACACAACAGAACTGAATTCCGAGCACTTGGAAAATCTCGCAGTAAGCGTGCTGAACCGAATGCCTGAATATGTTGTGGATGCCAATTCTGTGCAACCCAAACTGATGGGGAAAAACGGTCATCGAGCTTCTTATTATCTCTTGGGCGGTGGTCATACTTCAGACTTGTGGCGGGTTTCCACCATGGCCGATGTGGGGGCTTTGCTCAGAATATACGGATTGAACGGTGGGCTTCAGTACATCCTCGTTCCATCGGCCAATATCAATCAGGAACCACAAGTGTTGAATCAATATTTTGGTAACAACAATAGACAACTTCAAACCATGTTGTGGTATTAGGGCTTCAACTGAAAATCGTTTGTAAAGACTAACAAAAAACTCCGTTTTTTAAACGGAGTTTTTATGATTTTTAGTGATGTTCTGATTCAGTCAATAATTCTATTAAGCAATGTAACCACTTTCTCCAAGGCTTCTCTGTTCACATTAAGATGAGGTCTGAATCTCACCGATTGGTCACCGCAGGAAAGCAATATCAGTTTGTTTTCGAATGCTTTTTTGATGAGGGCGTCTCTTTCAGCAGTGGTAGGCAGGTCAAATGCAATGAATAGCCCCATACCTCTCACATTCGATATTTTTTCTGACTTGTCTTAAATTTTCAGAAGCTCTTCTTTCA
>JAQVKJ010000170.1 GCA_028694715.1 Weeksellaceae bacterium
GAATATTTGTATTTCGCCAAAAATTCAGGTGATAAATTCATTCGCGTCGCTTTGCCCTACGACACCGAACTGAAACAGATGTTGAAACCCGGAAATGCTGCACTGTACTTCATCCTGGCTGCTTTTGCGGTATTTCTTTATATTATTCATATCATCACCCGACGCTTCGGAAAAACCATTGGACAGTTGCGTGATTTTGTGTTGTCATCCGATCCGTTGGAACTCAAACAACTTCAGTTTCCCGACGATGAAGTTGGGGAAATCGGAAGTAAAATTGCCGAAAATTATCAGAAACTAAAAGAAAGCCGAAAGAATGTGAGTTTGGAAAAACAAAAGCTACTGCAGCATATTCAGATTTTGGAAGAAGGAATCTGCTTCCTTTCGCCCGAACACAAAGTGGAATTCCACAACGGTCTATTCATTCAATACTTGAATACGATTTGTGACGAACCGAGCAGTGATCCGAATTTGATTTTGAGCGACCCGAGTTTCAAAGATTTGCACGAATTTTTAAGAAAAAAAAACAAACCCTACTTTGAAGAGCAAATCAAAAAACAAGGAAAAACTTTTTCGGTGCGTGCCAATATTTTTGAAGACAACAGTCTGGAAATCATTCTGAATGACATCAGTAGAGAGGAGATGGTCAAACAACTCAAACAAGAAATGACCGGCAATGTGGCGCATGAACTTCGTACGCCGGTAACAAGTATTCGGGGATATTTGGAAACCGTACTGACACAGGATTTGGAGGAAGAAAAGAAACAGTATTTCATCGAACGGTCTTTTCAACAAATTTTGGTGCTTTCCGAAATCATCCGCGACATGAGTCTGATTGCGAAAATGGAAGAAGCTCCGAATCTGATTGTTTCCGAAAAAGTAAACATCGAAAATTTATTGCAGCGCATCAAGGAAGATGTCAGCCCACAACTCAAATCACAAAACATGCAGTTTGACTGGCAATTGCCTTCGGATGCAGAAATCAACGGCAGTTCCAATTTGCTTTATTCAGTTTTCAGGAACCTCACTGACAATGCCATCCGCTATGCCGGAAAAAACACCCATATCCATGTGAGCATCTACAACGAAGACGATGATTATTATTATTTTTCATTCTTTGACACCGGTAAGGGCATTCCAGAAGAAGGCCATCTGAATCGGCTTTTCGAAAGATTTTATCGGGTAACAGAAGGCAGAACCCGCGACACAGGAGGTTCTGGTTTGGGCTTGTCAATAGTAAAAAATGCAGTGATATTCCACAAAGGAAAAATATCAGCCAAAAACCGAAAAACCGGTGGTTTGGAGTTTTTATTTACGCTGAAGAAGTGATTTTTTTGTAACAATTTCTAATAAGCCCTGCTTCTCAATTCTTCAATTTCCTCAACAGTTTTAGACAGTCCGTTTCCGATTCTTCTGAAACCGTTTTTTGTAATCAGGAAATTGTCTTCAATTCTGATTCCGCCAAAATCTCTGTATTCCATTACTTTGTGATAATTAATAAAATCTGCCAGTCTATTCTCAGCCGACCAGTGGTCAATCAATTCCGGAATCATATAAATCCCCGGCTCTACTGTTACCACAAAACCTTCTTGCAACGGTCTGCCCAATCTGAGTGACTTCCAACCGAAAGTCTCGGTGTCCTTGGGTTCCTCATCTGTATAACCAACGAATTGCTCGCCCAGATTTTCCATGTCGTGTACATCCAAACCCATCATGTGTCCGACGCCGCATTGAAAAAACAAGGTGTGCACATTGTTGACCAAGGCTTCCTCCGGATTTCCTTTGAGTAGCCCCAAATCGAACAGGCCTTCTATCAATCGCAGTGAAGCAGTGCGGTGAACCTCTTTGTAATTCAGACCGGGCCTCATGATGGAATGAGCATCTTCAAATGCTTTGAGTACAACATTGTACATTTCTTTTTGACGAGAACTGAATTTTTTACCGGCGGGAAAGGTTCGGGTCAAGTCAGCGGCATAACCTTTCGCTGTTTCCACACCCGAATCATTGAGTACCATGTCTCCTTCTTTGAGTGTATTTGACCTGAAATGATTGTGGAGAATTTCACCACGAATCGTCATAATGGCGGGATAGGAAAACCGACATTCATTGTCAGCCGCAAATTTCTCAATGGCACTGACCAGCTGATATTCCTTCATTCCGGGTTTTGCCAACTGCATTGCCAGTAGATGCATTTCGTTGGAAATATTGACCGCTTTTTCGATTTCCTTAATTTCCTCTGGTTGTTTGACAGATCTTTGTGCAACAATGGCTTTGATAAATTCCGCCGAAGCATTCAGTTCATTGATGTTGCAGCTGCAGAGCTCGCAAAGCAGAAACTGCTGATAGGCGGTATAGGGTGGCAGAAAATGAATTTCTCTTCCTTTTTTCAGGGCATTTCTTAGGTAAACAGACAACTCTTCAAAAGGTCGAGTGTCATTTATACCCGATTTTTCGGCTTTGCTACGAAGAGTTTCTTGGCGCCCCATCCAAACGATTTCGCCCAGTGAAAGTTCATTGCCAAAAACAATGGTTTTGTCCTCGTCTTGGTCAATCAGAGCTGCGATTCCGGGGACTGAAATTCCAAAATAATACAAAAAACTACTGTCCTGCCGAAACGGGAAAGGGTTGTCTGCATAATTCATCGGCATTTCTACATTGCCCAAAAACAACATGATACCTCCCCGAATCCGGTTTCGTAATTCTTGCCTCCTGTTGAGGTAAATTTCCTTTGAAAACATTATTGGCGACTTTTGATTGTGAATGTAAATTTACACTTTGATAAGAGAAATAAATCAATATATCTGTTCATTTCTGTTGTCGAAGATTCTTTTCAATTGGTTTTCGTTGTTTTTATGTAGTAATTTTATTTAATTTGAACTGTTTTAGGAAGCTCGGTTGCCGGTTTATGTACAGAATCACTATTTTCATCATTATTTTCTTTCTTGATTGCAATTTATTCGGTCAGGAATCTGATTCTATTGGTCGAAAATCGATTCACCTGATAAAGGTTTCAGAAAGTCCAAAAATAGACGGAATCCTTGATGACGCTGCATGGCAGAACGCTCCTATAGCCACAGATTTTGTGGAAAGATTACCCAAAAACGGAAGGCCGATTCCTGACAGTCTGAGAACCGAAGTCAAAATCGTTTATGATGATTTGGGAATTTACTTTGGTGCAAGCATGTACGACCCTGAACCTGATAAAATCTTGAAAGAGCTGACCCAGAGAGACGAGATTGGCAACGATGATTTCTTTTTCATTTTGTTGAATGGATACAACGATCGGCAGCAAAGCCTTCAGTTTATCGTCACTGCTGCGGGCGTGCAGTACGATGCGAAAATGACCAACGGTAATGAAGACGCATCATGGAACGGAGTATGGTACAGCGATATTAAAATTAATGAGGACAGTTGGGTGGCCGAGATTTTTATTCCCTATTCAGAGATTCGTTTTCCCAAAAAAGACATTCAGGTGTGGGGGTTGCAAATGGAAAGAGAATTTAGAAGAACCCGTACCCGATATAGCTGGAACCATGTGGACAATACCAAAGGAGAATTTTCTATCTACGATGGTGAAATTCACGGCATCCGAGACATTGACCCACCGGTGAGACTTTCTTTTTTGCCTTATATGTCGGGTTATGTGAATAATTACAGCGACAAAACAGATTATATTTTCAATGGCGGAATGGACTTGAAATACGGCATCAGTGACGCTTTTACGCTGGACATGATTCTGATTCCCGACTTCGGACAAACCAGGTTTGACCCAACGGTGCTGAATCTTTCCGCTTTTGAAGTACAATATGAAGAACAAAGACCCTTTTTTACAGAAGGAACAGAATTGTTCAACAAAGGAGACTTGTTCTATTCTCGTAGGATAGGAGGTGCCCCAAGTATGTATCCCAATCTTGCTGAAAATGAGGAAATCACAGCATTCCCTATCAGGGTGGATTTGATCAATGCAGTAAAAGTTTCGGGAAGGACCAGAAAAAATTTGGGGATTGGAATTTTTAATGCAGTGACCGAAAGAGCTTATGCCAAAGTCAAGAATATATCCACAGGCGAATCCAGAAAAGAGTTGGTGGAACCTTTCGCTAATTATAATGTGTTCGTACTCGACCAGCGGTTCGGGCAAAGCAATTCGATTTCGTTTGTAAACACCAATACACTGAGGGAAGGACACCATCGCAATGCCAATGTTTCGGGGCTTTATTTTGATGTGACCAACAAACAAAACATTTTTAATTATTGGGGAAACCTGGAAATGAGTTTTGTGAATGCCAATGAGGATCTTTTTGGAATTGAAGGAAATCTGT
>JAQVKJ010000171.1 GCA_028694715.1 Weeksellaceae bacterium
TTTTAATTGAATGTCCGTTTGGTGAAAAGAGAAAGATGATAAAAATTTTCAAGAAAGAATTGTCCGCTTATTTCACAGGCTATATGGCCTATGTTTGTGCATCTGCCTTTGTGTTGATATGTAATCTGTTCTTGTGGTTTTTTGACAATGAATTCAATATTTTCAATACGGGAACCGCTTCTCTGAGCAGTTTCTTTTTTATTGCTCCATGGATTTTGCTCTTCATGATTCCTGCGCTGACCATGCGTTTGTTTGCTGAGGAGGAAAGTTCGGGTACACTGCAATGGCTGTTTACACAACCTATCAAAATCAGTGGTATCATTTGGGGAAAATACCTTCCTGTGTTGTTGGTAATTTTGTTTTCACTGGTTTTCACCTTTGGGTTTATCAAAACTCTGGAGAACTTCATCAGCCAAGGACATCAACTGGATTACGGCGTTTTTTTCAGTGGTTATCTGGGGCTGTTTTTGTTGGGGAGCAGTTTTGCAGCCATCGGAATTTTTACTTCCTCGCTGACCAAAAATCAAGTAGCAGCCTACATCATGGCAATTTTTCTTTGTTTTGTTTTTTATTATGCTTTCGAGAGTTTGGCCTCGTACAATCTGCTCGGAAGTTCGGACTTTTATGTACAGAAAATAGGGATGCAAATCCATTACCAACAACTGCTCAAAGGAATTCTGGACACCCGTGATTTGATTTACTTTTTGGTTATCATCGCTTTGTTTTTGGTTTTGACAAATTTCAATCTGCAAAGAAAAAGATGAAAAAGAACACCCGAAATACCCTATGGATTGTTTTGTTACTGGCTGTCATTGCGACCTTGTCAGAATTCTTTTACAATCGTTTTGACCTGACGCATGACAATCGTTATACACTGACCGAAACCACCACCGAAATTATTCGTGAAATTAAAGAGCCACTGAAATTCAACCTACTGCTCGCTGGTGAACTCCCCGGCGACTACAGAACACTGAAGAATGAAATCTCATTTATTCTTGATGAATTTAGGAACATCAATCCCAACATTTCCTATCAATTTTCTGATCCGTCCAAAGATTTTACACCCGAACAGTTACAAGAATTTGGCTTGAGGCCGGCACCGGTTAGAACCGACAAAGGTGTGCTGAATGTTTATCCATATGCACTTATAAGATACGCCGAAAACGAAGGCTGGATGGAAACACTGGTGGACGACCCCGGTCTGCCGTTTGACCAGCTCGCAATAGCCAGCACCGAAAAATTAGAATTTTTGTTCATGGATCAAATCCGGAAAATTACCCGTACCGAAAGAAAATCAGTCGGTTTGATCGTACACCATGACGAACTCCCGAGAATGTATCTCGAAGGATTGGGCAGTGCATTGGCAGAGAATTACGATGTCGAAGCCTACATCAATCCCATCGCAGATTCTACTTATACACTGAAACAGTCTGACTTAGATTCACTAAAAAGATATGACGCTCTGATTGTGGCCAAACCCACGCTGCCTTTTACCGATGCAGACAAACTCGTGCTCGACCAATACATGATGAATGGCGGAAAAATGCTCTGGCTGACCGAAATGGTGGACGCTGAAATGGACAGTATCTTCAGAAGTGGTAAAATCGTTGCTTTTCCAAGAGATTTAAATCTAAATGAATTTTTCTTTAATTACGGATTGAGAATCATTCCTGCAATAGTGAAAGACGCCGAAGCTGCCAAAATCATTCTTGCAGATGGCGAAACGACCGCCGGAAATGTGAGCTACAACGCCTATACTTGGCCGTATTTTGTGAGAGGTTTCAAGGCAGATGCCCACCCAATCACCGAAAGTATCAATTCGGTTGAATTCAGGTTTGCAAATCCGTTGGAAATACTTGAAAACCCGGATGTGAAACCTACCGTTTTGTTGGCGACTTCGCCCTACACATCCTTGCAACCGTCGATGAGCTTTATTGAACTGAATGAAGTAGATGACATTCAACCCGAAGAATACCAAATGGGAAGAATACCACTGGCGGTACTGGCCGAAGGAAATTTTAAATCGATGTTTGCAGCGCGATACGAAAGAAATGAAATCCCGAACTTCAAAGCAGAAACCACCGACGGAAAACTGATATTGATTTCGGATGGAGATGTAGCCAAAAACGACATTGACATACTTACAGGCAGGCCTTTGCCGCTGGGTGCAGACAAATTCTCACGCCGACCCGATAATCCCTCTCAAAGACCTTTGACCTACGACAATCAAAATTTTTTGTTGAATTGTATGGACTATTTGGTGGGTGACAACGACTTTCTGAACCTGAAAAACCGGAAATTCGAAATTCCGGTGCTGAATGAAACAAAAGTCAGATTTGAGAAATCTGAATGGCAACTGATGAATCTCTTTATTCCATTGAACTTTATTGTCATCATCGGATTGATTTTTATTTTTAGTCATAGAAAAAAATACAGAAAAGTAAAAGCAAAGCATTAATTCAAAACCGTACAATTCAAACCGGTATGATTAAACGGCTTACAGACGAATTGATTTTTCCGGATTACTCAGAGGCAAACCCGGACGGCATACTCGCCTATGGGGGTGATTTGAGTGTTGAAAGACTGAAACTTGCCTACCGCAAAGGGATTTTTCCGTGGTACAATCCCGGAGAACCGATTCTGTGGTGGTTTCCCGATCCGAGATTTGTCCTATATCCAGAAGAATTGAAGGTTTCAAAATCAATGACGAAAATTCTGAGAGAGAATATTTTTGAAATTACAGAAAATCATGCCTTTGAAGAAGTGATTTCAAATTGTCAGAAAATTTTCAGGCCGGGGCAGTGTGGTACCTGGATTACAAATGAAATGAAAGCAGCCTACTTGGAACTTCACCGGATCGGAATTGCAAAAAGCGTTGAAGTCTGGCAAAATGATGAATTGGTCGGCGGATTTTATGGCATCGAACAAAAACGGGTTTTCTGTGGCGAAAGCATGTTTGCAAAAGTTTCTAACGCATCCAAAGCCGGATTCATCTGTTTTGTCCGGAAATATCAAAAAAGATATGAATTGATAGATTGTCAGGTTTATACACCTCATTTGGAAAGTTTGGGTGCCGGAGAAATTACGGCTGAAGAGTTTTTGAGATATCTTAGTGAGTAAAGATTAAGAACGATTTTTATTTCAAGGTTTAAAAAACCAATTCTTCAGGTGACAAAACAAGAATAATTGACTTTTTAAATTCTTTTATATTTCTGGTTACTATACAATCAATATTTTCAATTTTTGAAGCGCAAAATATTTGGACAGCATCTTCAAAGTCACGGTGATTTGATAGAAGTCCTTTCTTGATTATATCGCTGTCAACCGCAATTACAGTTATTATATAATCAAATAAATCAAAAAGAACCTTTCTTAAAATTGCATCATCAAGATATTTTTTTAATAAATAATAAGTTGTTGAAATTGAGTGAGATGAAGTAAATAATTCGATTTCATTTTCTTCTGCTCTTTTAAATATTTCAATCGCATATTTACTGAAAGGCCTTCTGTCTGCAATTAAATCGACAATGATATTGGTATCGAGAAATATCTTTTTCATAAATGTTTCTCTTCATAATAATTCCGTAATTCTTTTTCTTCATCAAAATCTTCAGGAAGTTTTACAGCACCAACAATGTTCTTTAATTTATTTGAAATTAGCTCATTATCTCCTTTTTGAGTAATAGTATCCAAATAATTTTCTACTATTTCAGATAAACTTCTTCCAGTATTTTTTGCGTAAACCTTTGCTCTTTTTATAATAGATTTTTCGATACTTAATGTTAATTTGGCTTTCATAATGCTCGTTTTCACAAAGATAGGAACCCTTCCAAATTCAAACATAACGAGCCTTTAAAGTTTTTTAATTCATTAGCTTTGTATTCCAAAATTCATAAAATGACAAACCCGCTTTTAGATAAATTTAATACCCCTTTTGACAGCATTCCATTTTCTAAAATCAAAGATGAAGATTTTGAACCCGCTTTTAAATCCGCTTTGGATGAAGCAAGAAATGAAATAGATAAAATTTGTAATAATCCCGAAGAGCCAACCTTTATCAATACGGTGGAAGCCTTGGAGGTTAGCGGAGAAAGATTGGGAATTGTTTCTGCTGCGTTTTTTAATCTGCTTCATGCCGAAACCAATGAGAATATGCAACAAACCGCACAGGTGGTTTCACCGCTTTTGTCGGAGTTTTCAAATGATATCCGGTTGAATCCGGTTTTGTTTGAAAGGATTAAATCGGTTTATGACAACAAAGAAAAATTTGATTTGAATCCCGAACAACTTC
>JAQVKJ010000172.1 GCA_028694715.1 Weeksellaceae bacterium
ACCGGATCGCCGCTGTCGTGCCGCACACCGTCAAAAAGTTTGGCCAATTTCATATTGAAATACTGAAAAAACACATCCGTCGTATAAGTATCGGTGAGTGCAATCCCCAAATCTCCGTGATACGCATTTACCCAGCGATCCAATCCGACTTGATTCGCCAAGCGGAATCCAAAACGCGCACCATGGTACATGAACCATTCGTGGGCGTGGGTTCCGATGGGTTTTACGCCGGTCATCATTGCAAAATGTACATTGCTCGTTCCCACATAACTGTCGCCGCCGAATTTTTTCAAAGCTTCGTCAATCAGCTTTTGGACTTGATAAGAATGTCTTCTTCTCGTCCCGAATTCAGCAACTTTCACACCCATGTCCCGATAAACGCTGAATTTCTTTTTCAAAGTTTCTACCGCTTTTTTGTCGGAGTCTCTTTGCTGGTCGGTCATTTCATAAAAAACTTCACTGATGAGCGAAAGCAGTGGAACTTCCCAAAGGATGGTGCGGTACCAATAACCCTCGATGCTGACTTTCAAATCGGTTCCCTGCTGCACGATTTCTACTTCCGAAGGGTCGTAACGATAACCTTGCAGAAAATCGAGATAGGCCATGTTCAGGTAGGGACAACTGTCGTGCAGGTATTTTTTTTCTGCATTGGTCAGCGACAATTTTGACATTTCCTTGATTCTTTTTTTCAGCGCTTTGTCATAACCTTTTGGGAATTCATGTTTCCCACGGTTGATGAATTCGTATTTGGCTTTGGTGTCTGGGTACAATTTCACGACTGCATACTGCATGGTGAATTTGTAAAAGTCGTTGTCTAAAATCGAGTTGTAGCTCATGAGTTGTGTTTTGGGGTTCTATAGAAATCCATTGGTTTTGTTGATTGTTGTTCAGCGAATTTCCCATCCGGATTCAAAACCCAATTTTATACAAACTTAAAATAAAAAGCCCGAAAACCTGAGTCTCCGGGCAAAAATCCAACCTACTATGAAAGTTTAACTTTCCTTTTATTTGTCAATTGAGTTCAACACTCTTTTCATGAAATGATTGGCAGCTTCTCTTTCTTCCATGCCATCTTGTATCATGGTTTTCATTTCTATGGCACCACAGATGTTGGAAATTATTTCACCAATTCCGTTCAATTCATCTTCCTTTACTGCCGGTGAATCTGCATAATTTTCGAGCACGGTCAGTGCATTTTCCATTTCTTCAATTGTGCAATTTCTCTGTAGATTCTTATAAACTGGCAATTTCATTGTAAAGTGTTTTTAAATGTTCTTCTTTCGATGTAACGACTTGATTCACGAGCCTTCCCTGATTGTAAGTTGCGAAAGTAGGCAGATTGCTCACTTCGGCCAGCTTTCTGCTTTCCACGAATTTCTCGGCATCCACATAAATGAATTCGATTTCTTCATTCTCCTTGGCCATTCTTTTTACTTTGGGTTTCATCAATCTACAGTTGCCGCACCAAGATGCACCAAACTGAACCAACACCTTAGGATGCTGGTTGATGACTTCTTGCAAATTGTCTTTATCTATTTCTACAAACATCTTAATTCAGATTAACATTGGTTGACAAATACTCTGCTACACCTTCTTTGGTAGCGTTCATGGCGTCTGTGCCTTCTTCCCAGTTGGCGGGACAAACCTCACCGAATTTCTCCACATGGAGAATTGCATCGAGCAAACGGATGTATTCATCAATATTTCTTCCTAGAGGCAGGTCGTTGATGGTTTCATGACGAACCACACCATTTTTGTCGATGATAAAAGTTCCTCTGAAAGCAACAGGAAGCCCTTCGAAAACAATTCTGTCGGTTTCAAAATCGGTTGTATATTCACCGGCCAGCACACCATAGTCCATTGCTATGGTTTTGGCCAAATCAGCCACTACCGGATAAGTCACACCGTGAATTCCTCCGTTGTCTTTCTCTGTATTCAGCCATGCCAAATGGGTTTCTTCAGAATCCGTTGAAACTGCAACTACCATTGCATCTCTTTTTTCAAATTCAGCCAATTTTTCTTGAAAAGCATGCAGTTCAGTCGGGCATACAAAGGTGAAATCCTTGGGATAGAAAAACAATACAATGTTCTTTTCACCGATGGGCAAACTAAAATCTGATACTATTTCTTCTCCATCCAATACCGCTGGAGCTGTAAATTGCGGAGCTTTTTTTCCTACTAATGACATTTTTTATGGTTTTAAATTTTGTATGGCAAAAATACGAAGTGCTGAAGTGGAATGTAATGACAAACCATAGCTATAACCTATGGCCAAATTTGTTGATTTTATAATGTTTTTTGTGAGCTGATTTCGAACGGTTTAACGAACTGATTCAAAAACAAATATGACAAGAATCATAAATGAGTTTGTCAACTAATAAATCAACTGAAGATTTCGTAATTCTTTCCGTCAAATGCACCAAAAACCATGGTAGGATGTGAATCCAAGTGAAAGATGTTTCCGTCTTTGTCAATGGCAATCGCACCGGCAAAACCATCAACAATTTTCAGTTCTTCAAAAGTCTTTTCGAAGGCTTTATCCATTGAGAATCCGTCTGTCAGCCGGGTCACTATTTTGGCCGCCACTGCTCCACTGACAATGTCTTCTCCCACACCGGTACAGCTAACGGCACAAAATTGGTTGGCGTAATTTCCGGCAATCGTTGCCGAATCTGAAATCCTGCCGGGAATCTCAAAACCTTTTCCACCGGTAGATGTGGCAGCAGCAAGTTTTCCTTCTGCGTCAATGGCCACACAGCCTACCGTACCACTTCCGGTTGATCTTAGTTTTTCTTCAAATTCCTTTCTTCGCTGTTCGGTTTCAACCGAGAAAAATTCAAAACCATTGTTTCTGGCAAATTCAGTGGCACACGGACCACCGAGAATTCGGTCATCATAAGCATTCAAAAACTCAGCTACCTTGATTGGATTTTTCACATGTTGAATATTGATTACACCACTCATCAACTGGGTTTCACCGTCCATGACGGCAGCACTCATTCTGATTTCACCGTCGCTCTGAATCTGAGAACCGATGCCTGCATTGTAAAGCGGGTCGTCTTCCAGCAGACTGACCGCATAAATGACTGTTTCGTAGGCCGAATGTGTTTTCAAATATTCGAAAGATTTATCCAGTATAATTCTTAGTGATTCCTGTTTAAGTTTCTTGGTGGATTCATCGGTATTGGATTCGCTGAAAAAGCCACCGTGTATAATCAGTTTGCTCATTTTCAAATGGGTTTGGTAGATTTATCAAAAATTTCCATTTTATCTGTCATCAAGTCGTATTTATCGTCCTGACTCATTACATGCACAATCAAATTATTGATGGAGATGGGCGCTCCAAGCTCAACATCTGTCAGATTGGTATCTTTGATTTGTTTTCCATCCACCAAAATTACCAGTCCTGAACCGATGGCTTCCATGAACCGTCCGTTCTGCACGAGCAGCCCGGTGTCTTCGCCCAAACCGATGCCCAACATTCCCGGGTTGCTGACCACCGCCTGAAAAAGTCTTCCAATGCGTCCGCGTCTTACAAAATGGGTGTCAATGATTACATTCTTGATTAAATCAAGTCCGCTTGTAATTTTTACCTCACCTTTTAGCAATGCCTCGGTGCTGGCACCTTGATAAATCATATTGGCTGAGGCAGCAGCTGCACCTGCCGAAGTTCCCGCATAAAGGAAGTCTTCGTTGATGTACTTTTCGGTGAGTAATTTGTGAAAACGGGTGCCGCCCAAAATAGAGGTCAGACGAAGCTGGTCGCCGCCCGTGAACATCAGCACATTGGCTTTTTCCACTCTTTTCAATACTTCTTCTGCAGACGCTTCTTCCCTTTTCTGAATGTGTAATACGCCAACATTACCAGCCCCGAGATAATCAAATGCTCGGACATATTCGGTTCCTACTTCAGCAGGAATAGAGGAAGCCGTAGTCACAATTTCTATCCTCGATTCGGAACCCAGACTGGACTCCTTAATGATTTTTTTTAATATACCTTTTTCAAAAAAATTCAGATTATTGGCTACATTTTTATCAAAACTGACTTCGGTAAAACTGCCTTTGTCAATTGCTCCTCCAATAATAATCAGTTTCCCTTTTATTTCCATGTGGACAAATCTAATTATATTTTTATACACAAAACTGCACCCATCCGCAACGAATTAATAACAAGTTTTGAAGATTTTTTATTTTTTTTTACTTAAGCTGTGACAATCCATTTCTGAGGCTTTCAATGATAAAGGGAATTTCTTCGGTGTTCACCCTTCCTA
>JAQVKJ010000173.1 GCA_028694715.1 Weeksellaceae bacterium
AACCGAATCAATGTTGAGTTCACTGGGTCTGATGGTCATCTGCTTGTGAAGCTCGTGTGTAGCAGGAATGTAGGCGACCATGGGTTCGTAATACAGTATTTTTTCAATGATTTTTTCTTCGTGCAATGGGGTGACAGCCAGTCCAAAGTCGATGGTTCTTTTTTCGAGTCCCTCTATGATTTCCTGGGTTTGTAGTTCTCTGATGATTAGATTTGCTTTTGGATAATTCTGTTGAAATTTCTTATAGAACATCGGAATCAGCGTTGGCAGTACTGTGGGAATTACGCCGATGGTAAAATCGCCTTCGAGCATTCCTTTTTCTTCGTTTACGATTTGTTCTATTTTTCTGACTTCCTTCAGTATGATTTTTGATTGATTGACAATTATTTCACCGATTAGGGTCAGTTGAATCGGATGTGTGCTGCGGTCAAAAATCTCAATTCCGAGCTCTTTTTCCAACTTTTGAATTTGCATACTGAGCGTAGGTTGGGTGACAAATGTTTTTTCGGCGGCAATGGTGAAATTTTTGTATTCAGCAACGGCCAATACATATTCTAGTTGAATCAGTGTCATGCATCAATAATTTCTATAAAGATATTAATAATATTGAATTTATTTGTTCAGTTTGGTTTGGTTTTGGTGGTGTGTTTAAGGAATAAATTGAAAACACAAAAATATATATTATGGCAGTTACAGTTATTGGATTAGAAAAATCCACATCAAAGGATTTATCAAAGGATTTGAACGAATTACTTGCTAATCTGCAGGTTTATTATCAGAACCTCCGGGGTGTTCACTGGAATGTGAAAGGCCCTCAGTTTTTTCAGCTACATGACAAATTTGAGGAATTGTATCTGGATGCACAGGAAAAAGTGGACGAAGTGGCAGAGAGAATTTTGACACTGGGAGGCACACCGATGCACACTTTTGAAGATTACATTAGGGAATCAAAAGTCAAAGTTGGAAAAAATATAAGTAGTGGTAAACAGACCGTGGAGCTGATATTGGATTCGATTCAGGTTTTACTCATCATCGAAAGAGAGATTCTTGAGAAGTCAGCAGAGTTGAATGATGAAGGTACCAATGCGATGATGAGTGATTTCATTGCTTTTCAAGAGAAAACGGCATGGATGTTGAAAGCTTTCTTGAGTGAAAAGTAGAGCGGTTAACATATACTTTTCAAAATTGGCTCGTATAAACCTTGGTTTGTACGAGCCATTTTGCTTATATCAAATTCCAAATTAATTGGCGTATTAAAAAAATGAAGAATAGAAATCGGGCTTCCAATACATGGCCAGATAGAACAAGCCAAATGCAATGAATGCGATAATCATGATCCAGATAAATTGCGGTATGGCTCTCGGTGTTTCTGAACCTATGATTTCAAATGCGTCATATCGTTCACTTCCGTACGAGTTAATCGTAATAGGTATCTTCTCGCTCACTTGTTCGTTTTCCTTCAAGCCAACGACATAAATCATTGGTCCGTTTCTTACTTCAAAAGGGATAACTTTTATTCCTTCCTTTCCACTGGTGGAAGTAGAAACTATCTTCATCAAATGTTTACCGTCTGGGATTTTGGTGGTGTCGAGGACAAATTTCACCGGTGACTGAAATTCGGCAAACGGTTTTGGGTCATCGTCCAAGAAAATCCTGACTTTTTTATTGCTGTTTTCTTTCATGATTCCAGGTTTTGTTCAAGCACTATGTTTTTTATGTGGTCGGGATTCTTTTCGCCCGGTTTCACCAGATATTTTATACTCAAAATCAGTGTAAACAACACAATGATGACCGCAGAAATGGTGATGATGAAATCAACACTTGATTCCGGTCCTGGCCCGTGTACTGAGCCTTTCAGAATTTTTGGTTGTTGTCCTTCACAAACTTCACATGCAAAAGTCTGTGAAACGAATGCAAATACAAACAACAGACTGACAATAATTTTGGTTTTCATAATTCAAAAATTATATTTTTATTTTATCAATGAATCTCTGACAGCTTTCACTTCTTCGGCTGTAACAGTCTTGGACTGATTTCCCCAGTTTGTTCTTTCATGATTGATGATAGCAGCGATTTCGGCATCACTCAGTTGATCGGCAAAGGGTTGCATTACCGCATATTCAGGCCTGGAGTCGTATCCCATCAATATGATGGCCGCATGGAGTCTGAAGTTCTCGTCATTCACTACAGGACTATCGCTCAACGAAGGGAATGCGCCGGGCAATCCTTTGCCGTCTGCTTGGTGACAGACCGCACAGGTATTCATATAAAGTTTTTCTCCATCAGGCAAATCGCTTCCTCCTCCACCAGAATCGGCCGTTGTAGGTTTGGCTTTTGCTGGAATGAACTCCACGGGTGCCTCACCTGGTAATTCGGGTTGTTTCAAATATTTCAGAAAAGCGACCAGATTTATTGCCTTTTGAGTAGCCACCACCTTGCTGTTTTTGTTTTTTAATTGTTCTGGTGGTACATTCAACACCACATCATCTGCAGTGATTTGGGTGCTGTCTTTTTCCATAAACAGCCATTTGTATGATGGCATCACAGATTCTTTCACCACCAATCTCGGGTTGTAGAGGTGTATCAAATGCCAGTCGTCTGATGGTTGTCTGGCACCTATATTGGTCAAATCCGGCCCGGTTCTTTCACTGCCAAGGAAGGAGGGACTCTGTCTCCAGACATCGATTCTTTTTTTGGAATAATAATAATCGGAGGGAATAGAAGGACGGTTGCCCCACATTTTGTCCATTTCAATGTTCCTCACTTGCTGGGTGTGACAAGCCATACAGTCTTCGGCTACAAAGGTTTTCAGACCGTCTCTTTCCTCTGTCGTCAAATCTTTTTGCCCAGGAAGTGGTTTGATGTTTTGCATTTGAATGGCAGGAATGATAGATACAAATGAACTCAGTATTAGGTATCCCCAGAAAGAGGTGAGTACTAAATTTTTATGATTTTTACTTAAATTCAACATGAGATGATAGCTTATGATGTTACAATTACATTTTCAGTTTGGGTGACAGTGGCCTTATTCCGACTTTTGACCATTACGAAAAAATTATAGAGGAAAATACAGTGCGAGACAAACATCATGGTTCCCCCAACCGCTCTCCAGACCCAATATTCTTTCATTAGTGAAACCGACTGAATAAACGGGTTTCCTTCAATCCAGCTCAAGCCTTTCAAAGTACCGCCTGTCATCAAGGCTGTCATATAAATGAACAATCCCACAAAGGCCAGCCAGAAATGCGCACCTACCCATATTTGTTTGGGCTGAATACCTGTCATTTTTGGTAGTATATAATAGATGGCTCCCCAAAGGATGAAACAGATAATGCCATACATGGTCATGTGTGAGTGTGCAACATTAAAGTCGGTAAAGTGCCATACATAATTGGTGAATCTGAATGCTTGGAAACTTCCTTGTGCTGAACCGACCCAGTAAAAGATGATTCCCACCAGAAAGAACGGAAGCACATAGCTTTTTGTAATCATGCTCCAACTGCCTCTCATGGTCATCAGGAAGTTGGTGGTACCGGCAGTGACCGGAATGAACATCCCCATACTGAATACGATGGCAACCGTCTGCAACCACCATGGCAGTGGACTGAAGATGAAATGGTGTGTTCCAATCATGGTATAGAACAACATCTGTGTCCAAAATGCCAGTACGCCAAGTGAATAGGAATAAATCGGTTTGTTAACCGAGGAGGGTAGATAATAATAAATCAATCCAAGTGTAAATGTCATGAACCACATCCCTACGCCTTGATGCATATAATATCCTTGAATGACGGTTTCTCCCAAGCCGCTCTGATAAAACGGAAGGTAGCCAATCAGCACCAGAATGGTCGTCCAAATCAAGGCTGCAAGTATGTACCAATTGGAGATATATATTTCGGAAATATTTCTATGTGCAACGGTTTTATAAAAATTATAGAATGTGACAATTAGCCCGGATAGGAACAGCCCGAATACCGGCCAGATGTATTCTCTGTATTCCCCACCACCATTATTGATGCCCGCCATTAGACAAAGATTTCCGATGACAAGACTCGAATTGATCAACCAAAAAGCGACCCAGCCGAGTTTGTAGCTGTACAACTCCCTGCGCGAAGTCCTGGCAATGACAAACTGTGCCAATCCCAGCATGGCCAGTGAAGCCCATCCCCAGAATACTGTATTGGTATGTACAGGCCGCAGTCTCCCGAATGAAAGCCAAGGTTGGGAATCAATTTCCGGATAAACAAATT
>JAQVKJ010000174.1 GCA_028694715.1 Weeksellaceae bacterium
GCTACTATTCCCAATGACAATATGATGGCTGTAATTGTGTATTTGTTCATCAAACGAGTTTTTAATGTTATGTTTTTCAGTGGTTTTGACGAATCAAAGATAATAAATTAAGTTGGAAAGTTGGAATGAATCCAAGAATACCCCTACAAAAAAACGGCCCGAAGGCCGTCCGAAAGTTTGTGTGTGTATTTGGACCAATTTATTTATAACAAACCTGAGAGCTCAAAAGCTCTGATCATTCTCGGAATGCCCATTCCGCCACCTGAACGGGTGAAGAAATTATGTGAAAGAAAATCTTCAAGCTCTTCTTCTACTCTGTCCTTTCCAAACAGATAGAACAGTTTTTCAGCATATTTGCCATTTTCTATGGTGTAGAACGCCATTCTTTGTTCGTCTGCATCACTGCTTCTTTCGGCCGAACCGATGGTTTCATAGCCGTGCATAATCAAATCTACCTTGTGCGCCAAATCACCACTTCTCTTCATGTTCCAGAACGGATGGGTTCTTTCAGGAAAATTTTTCAGAAAAACCATGGAGCCATAGTCTTCGTACAATTTCATCTCGTCATCTGCTTCGAGCAGTGCGACACCGTAGAGCGCTGAGATTTCTTCATATTCTTTGTGTACGAAAGAGTCAGGATTTCCAAAACCGAGAAATTCCGACAGTTCCATCTCCAGTTCAATCAAATCATTTAAATCCCCATGCATTTCAAATTCGAACATTGGAAAAATTCTTTGGTGCCTTCCTTTGATGGGGGATTCTTCGTTGCGATAACTGGTAGAAACACAAAAATAGCCAGGCACATCAGGTTTGGTCAGCAATTCGTATTCAAGCCACATCTGTCCTGTTTGTGGAAGCGGCCAAACATTTCCGCAATAGTTATAAGTAGCTATTGAGTGTGGGTTCTCACAGGCTGCAAGGATACTTAGACGATTTTGGGTGTGCACTTCAACGAATTTTTTTTGCAAAAAAAAAGTTCTCATTTTGTTAACTACAAAAGAGAACTTTTTGGGGTCAATGATTGGTGTCAATGCCAAATCATTTGCTCGGGCGACTGCGCCCTGCGAAATTACTGGTTCGTACATAAAATTTTGATTTTTAAGGTTTGCATAAAATTGGGCGAACTTACAAAGTTTGAAATTACTGTGCAAGTTTTAAAAAAGAAAATTTCTAACAAAAAAACCGGAGGAGCTTTATGCTCTTCCGGTTATAATTCTTTATTTATATATTTCAAACCACAGGACCGCCTTTCAGTATCTCTTCATCAGCAAATGATTCATACTTTTTGAAATTCTCTTTGAATTTCTCTGCGAGCAGCCTTGCTTTGGCGTCATAGGCTTCAGGATCGTCCCATGAAGTTTCTATATTCAGTATATCATTGGATGAAACATTGGGGCAGCTTTGCGGAACCATAAATCCGAAATACGGATTTTGTTTGTACTCCACATGGTCGAGTTCACCATCCAGTGCAGCATGAATGATTGCACGGGTGTCCTTGAGGTTAAATCTCTTTCCTTTTCCGTTCCAGCCAGTGTTAAGCATCCACACATTCACAGCTGTTTCTTTCACTTTTCTGCTGAGCATTTCAGCATATTTTGTTGGATGGAGTGGCATAAAAGGGGCACCGAAGCAACACGAAAAAGTGGTTTGAGGTTCGGTAACTCCGGCTTCGGTTCCAGCCACCTTTGAAGTGTATCCGGAAGTGAACAAATAAGCCGTTTGCGCCGCATTCAATTTTGAAATAGGCGGTAGTACTCCAAACGCATCAAATGATAGGAAAAAAATGTTCTTTGGATTTTTGCCCAGTGATGGCACCATGATATTCTTTATGTAATGAATGGGGTAGCTTACCCTTGTGTTTTCGGTAATTGATTTGTTTTCAAAATCAACTTCGTTGGTGCCGGATTTGAAAACGCAGTTTTCGAGCAGTGAACCCTCTCTGATGGCATTATAAATTTCTGGTTCGCCTTCGGCCGATAGATTAATTACTTTGGCATAACAACCGCCTTCAAAATTGAAAACCGTATTGTCATTGGTCCAACCGTGTTCATCATCTCCTATGAGCTTCCTATTTTTGTCGGCTGAAAGTGTGGTTTTTCCAGTACCTGACAGGCCGAAGAACAAGGCGGTATCGCCTTTCTCACCAGTATTGGCGGAGCAGTGCATCGGCATGGTGTCCTTAAAAGTCGGTAGGAGGAAATTCAGTGCGGAGAAAATTCCTTTTTTGATTTCCCCTGTATATCCTGTTCCTCCAATCAAAGCAATTTTTCTGCTGAAATTTAGTATGGCAAAGTTTCCCTGCCTTGTACCGTCAGTCTCGGGGTTTGCCAAAAATGTAGGAGCGTTGATGATTAGCCAGTCAGGGTCGCCGAAATTTTCGAGTGCTTCTTCGTCTGGCCGGATAAACATATTATATACAAACAAATTAGCCCAAGCTTTCTCGTTGATGGCCCTGATTTTGAGCTGATACCTGCTGTCTGCGCAAGCATATACATCTCGCACAAACAATTCTTTGCTACTCAGATGCGTACATACTTTGTCATAGAGCCTGTCAAATTTTTCGGATTCGAAAGGGATGTTGATATCTCCCCACCAAACCGTGTTTTCGGTGATTTCATCCTTTACGATGAATCTGTCTTTTGGTGAACGGCCCGTAAATTTACCTGTTAAAACATTGATTGCACCAGACGAGGCTTTTTCTGCCTGACCTTTATCCAATGCGATTTTTGTGAGCTCTTCGGGTGACAGATTCCAGTGAACCTTTGCAGCCGAGATCCCGTAATTGATAAGTTTAGAATCCATTTCTGTTTATTGTTGCTTGTAAATTTTATAAAAAATGAGTTGACAAATTTATAATAAATTTATGGTTAAAGCCTTTGATTTTAATCATTTTGGGCAAAAAATAATTTTCGAAAGAGTTTAAACTTAGACAGAAATAATGTTTATATTCAGTTTTATATGATAGATTAATTAAAAGTTTTTACTTTTGCCAAATCAAAAACAATTAAAATAATTATTATGTCTGACATTACATCGAGAGTAAAAGCAATCATCGTTGACAAATTAGGTGTTGACGAGAGTGAAGTAACTTTAGAAGCTAGCTTTACCAATGATTTAGGTGCTGATTCTTTGGATACAGTAGAATTGATCATGGAGTTCGAAAAAGAATTTGATATTCAGATTCCGGATGACCAAGCAGAAAAAATTTCAACTGTAGGACAAGCGGTTCAGTACATTGAGGATTTAAACAAATAATTCTTTCAATTGTTTTCCATTTATGGAATTAAAAAGAGTTGTAGTAACAGGAATAGGTGCACTTACGCCCATTGGCAATAGCTTCCCAGAATACTGGGACGCTTTGGTAAATGGAATTAGCGGAGCTGCACCCATTACCCTGTTTGATGCCAAGGAGTTCAAAACTCAGTTTGCATGTGAGGTGAAAAACTTCAATCCCGAAGATCATTTTGACCGCAAAGAGGCCAGAAAGATGGACAGATGTGGACAACTTGGCCTTGTTGCAGCTCGGGAAGCTATTGCCCACAGCGGTCTGACCGAATCAAGTGTCAGAAAAGAAAGAGTTGGCGTGATTTGGGGTTCCGGTATAGGAGGCATCAGAACATTTGAAGAAGAAGTAACCAATTACGCAACCGGAAATGGTACGCCGAGATTCAATCCTTTTTTTATTCCCAAAATGATTGCCGACATTACACCGGGACTCATTTCAATGGAATTCGGGTTCATGGGACCCAATTATACCACAGTTTCAGCTTGCGCATCCTCTACCAACGCACTGATTGATGCACTGATGCTCATTCGGTTGGGAAAAGCAGATGCTATAGTTGCAGGTGGCTCCGAAGCTGCTGTGACTGCTGCCAGTATTGGAGGGTTCAATGCGATGCATGCACTTTCAGTCAGAAACGATGACCCTAAAACCGCTTCAAGACCTTTCGACAAGGATCGCGACGGATTTGTGATGGGGGAAGGAGCAGCCACTGTGGTACTCGAAGAATACGAACATGCAAAAGCGAGGGGTGCAAAAATCTATGCCGAATTTGTCGGCGGAGGATTGTCGGCAGACGCGCACCACTTGACAGCTCCACATCCGGAAGGTTTGGGAGCTTATAATGTGATGAAAAACAGCATTGATGATTCTGGAATCAAACTGGAGGAAGTCAATCACATCAATATGCATGGAACTTCTACACCGCTGGGTGACATTGCTGAAACAAAGG
>JAQVKJ010000175.1 GCA_028694715.1 Weeksellaceae bacterium
TACAGGCATATCGTATTCTGCTTCAAGTTCTTGTCTTTGTTGTCTTGCGTCGGGTTTGTTATTGATGCACTGAACGGTGACCAACAATGCAATCAGTATCAAAAGTATCTTTTTCATTTCGTATGCTCGAATAAAATCAAAAATAATCAAAACAAATCAATAAAACGGAAGGTAATCCGGTATCAGAAAATAACTTTTGGTTTTCTGATTATTCACCTTCTGCCAATTTTCTCAATTTGTTGGTCCAGTCGGTCCAAAGCTGTTTGTCATCTTGCCCCATCTTTTTTGAGAGTTCTGTGGCTTGTTTGTTCCATTCGACACCGCTTTGCATCAACTCCATTGTTTTTTCGTCGTTACCAGAACGGCTGGTTTCTAATAACTCTTTGAGATATTCCGCATACTCTTCTGCGAATTGCTGTACTTCTTCACTATCGAATACAGGAACTTCTATATCCACTGATTCAACAGAATTGAAAACGGTTGAATCGGTTGCTGAATTTTCTTCAGACAGCTCTGTGTCTTCTGTTTTCAGTTCTGTTTCATCTCTGGGTGTGTCCGATTCACTGTTTTTGCATGCATTTATCATAAATGAAACTGCAATGACAACTGTCCAAATAAGTTTTTTCATCTTGAGTATTTTGAAGGCTCGAAAAACAAAATTATGAAAAATAGAGAATCCATCGATTGTATTTGGATTTAATTATCGCCGGACTGAAATTGTACTTCGTATAATTTCTGATAATAACCTCCTTTTTCAATCAATTCGTGGTGGGTTCCGCTTTCTACGACTTTTCCGTCTTCCATCACTAATATTTGGTCTGCCTGTTGAATGGTGGACAGTCGGTGTGCGATGACGATTGAGCTTCGTCCTTCAGTGATTTTTTCGGTGGCGTTTTGAATTAGAATTTCAGAAGCTGTGTCAATGGATGAAGTAGCTTCGTCGAGTACGAGAATCTGAGGATTGTACACATAGGCTCTCAGGAATGAAATCAGTTGTCTTTGACCCACAGATAAGCTTGCACCTCTTTCATTGACTTCTGTGTCGTAGCCTTTGGGGAGGCTTGTGATGAAATCGTGAATTCCAATTTCTTTGGCCGCTGAAATTACGGTCTCGCGGCTGATTTGAGTGTTACCCAAAATGATGTTCTCATAAATGGTGTCATTGAACAGAAAAACATCCTGAAGCACCACGGCAATGTGTTTTCTCAAGTTGGTGAGTTCGATGGAATAAATACTTTTTCCGTCGATGAGAATATCCCCCGAATCGATGTCGTAAAACCGGCTCAGTAAGTTAATGACTGTTGATTTTCCGGCTCCTGTGGCACCAACAATCGCAATGGTCTGCCCGGGTTTTGAATGAAAACTAAGCCCTTTGATTACCGGATTTCCTTTGACATAGGAAAAATAAACATCTTTGAATTCAATATTTCCTCTTACATTTTCCAATCGGTCTGTTCCCTTATTGGGCAGGGTTTCGTCCTGATCAAGAATTTTAAAAACCCTGTCGGCACCTATCAAACCTCGTTGTATGGAATTGAAGCGGTCTGCAATTTGTCTCATGGGCTGTGTCAGCATGGTGATATAAGAAATGAATGCAATCACATCACCGACCGAGACATCACCGTGCACCGCAGTTCTGAGTCCGCCAAACCAAAGCAGCATGCCAATTGCAAGAGCTGAAACCACATCTACGACCGGAAATAGAAGTGCGAAATATACATTCGTTTTTAGAAAAGCGTCTCTGAGTTCGGCATTGATCAATTTGAAGCTTTCAAACTCTTTTTTCTGTCGGTTAAACAACTGAACGATTGTCATGCCGGTCAGTCTTTCTTGTACGAAGGAATTGAGTTTTGCGGTCAGATTTCTTTCGGCTTGATAAACTTTTTTGAGTACCCGCTGAAACAATTTGGTGATGACGACCATCAATGGAAGGATGACGATTATGATTGAAGCAACCATCCAATTCATGTAATACATTACACTGATAATCAATATTATCTGCAGTGTATTTACCATCAGCGTGAGTATTCCATTGTTGAAAATTTCTGCGATGGTTTCTATGTCAGATACCGAACGGGTGACCAGAATTCCGTTGGGTGTTCGGTCAAAATAACTGAGTTTAAAATTAATGATATGATTGAACAATTTCACCCTCAGAAATCTGATGACTTTTTGTGCCATTTTGTTGGACAGAAAAATCAATAGAAAACTAAGCAGCACTTCCAGCAACAGTATGAAACAAATAAAAATTATGAACAGAAAAAGTCCGGGTAAATCGTGGTTTAGTATATAACCGTCAATGGCTTCTTTGATAAGGTATGGACGCCAGGTAGAAACCGCTGCGCTGAGTATTGCAATGATGATGACAGATACAAACAAAAACCGATAACTCATACCGATTTTGAGTACTCTTTTCAATCCACTATAATCAAAACCACTGGAATTACTCATTGACAAAAATTGAATTCGGATATTCCACATCTGCCAAATACAAACCACAAGCGGGTGCAGAACCGCTTGCAAATTTACGGTCTCTTTTGTCAATGATATGCTTAAATTCCTCTAAACTTAATTTATTTCTTCCCACATCTACCAAAGTTCCCACGATGGATCGCACCATATTTCTCAAAAAACGGTCGGCGGTGATGACAAACAGCAGTCCTTCATTTGTTTTTTTCCATTCTGCTAATTTGACATCACAAATATGGGTTTTCACATCTGTGTGAGTTTTTGCAAAGCTGCTGAAATCCTGTTTGCCAATCAAAAATTTGGCAGCGGTATTCATTTTATCAATTTCCGGAATTTGATGGAGATACCAACTGAAATCTGTAAGAAAAGGATTTTTGGAAGTATGGATGTGGTAATGATATGTTCTGTTCATTGCATCAAAACGAGCATGTGCACCATCAATGACTCTCAGAATTTCATCAACTGCAATGTCTTTGGGCAGATATTGATTCAAACGATGAACCAAATCAGCAGGAAGTAGATTTTCAAAATCAAAATGTGCAAACATTCTTTTGGCGTGCACACCGGAATCTGTTCTTCCGGCACCAATGATTTTTTGCGGTTGGCGGAGTATTGTAGAAAGTGCTTCTTCGATTTTTTCCTGAACACTTTCTTGTTCTGGCTGAATCTGCCAACCAAAATAGTTTTTACCCTTGTATGCCAATTTAATGAAGTAACGCAAATTTAAAGATTGATTCGCAAAATTATGAATTTTATTGTCAGTGGGGGCGCATGATGTGCATTGTTTTCATCGGGTTTATTGTAATTGATTTTAAGTAATGTATTTATTTGAATTACCAGTTTTTAGAAATTAATTTTTCTTACAATCCAAAACAAAAGAGAAAGCACCACAGACACTATCAACATTGAAACCAATGGGACATACAATGAAAATCCCGGCTTTTCAATTCTGATATCTCCGGGAAGCCGACCAAACCAGCTAAAATCAAAATGGGTGAATTGAACAATCAATCCTACAACCAACAATAGAGCACCGATGATGATAAGGATTTTTCCCATTATTAAACTTACATTTGCCTTGCAAATTTAAAGCAAACTTATCGAATGAAAATTTTGTTGTTGTCAGATACACACGGCCATATGGATGAGCGTATTCTAAGTTATGCTTCAGAGGCAGATGAAGTCTGGCATGCGGGAGACATCGGTGACTTGTCGGTTTGTAATCAATTGTCAGCGGTGAGCAAACTCAGAGCAGTGTATGGCAATATTGACAATGCCGAAATCAGAAAAGAATTTCCTCTGAACAATCGTTTTTTGGTTGATAATACGGATGTTTGGATCACTCATATCGGCGGTTATCCTGGGAAATACAGTCAGCCGGTCAGGGTAGAAATCAACAGCAATCCGCCAAAAATATTTGTTTGCGGTCATTCGCATATACTGAAAGTAATGTTTGACAAAGAATTGAATTTGCTGCATTTGAATCCGGGTGCATGTGGCAAACAAGGGTTTCATCAAATCAGAACAATGCTTAGATTTGAGTTGAGTGATGGAAGCCCACAGAAAATGGAAGTCATAGAGCTCGAAAGGAGATGATAATTGTTGAAGAATCAAAGGTAGTATCACCCGTAAAAATAGGGGAAAAGCATCCTTGTCTATTGTGTTCGTAATATTTAATTTTGTCAAATAACTTTCCTAAGTTATACCAACCTAACCATAGAGCCATTTCAACAATATGAAATGGCTTTCTTTATGGTGTGTA
>JAQVKJ010000176.1 GCA_028694715.1 Weeksellaceae bacterium
ATATTTGCTGATCAGTTCAATCATCTGTTGATTAGAAAAATCGGACCCGTCCAGTAAAATTTGGGCGGTTTCTTTTTGAATTTCATCTACCGAACGAATTCGTTGCATGGAATCAATTGTTAATTCTACTTTCTCAACCTTGTCTTCCTTTTTAAAAAAACCAAGCAAACGAGCTATACGGTAACGAACGAGCAGTCCCAATTGGAAAATAAAATAACGAAAAGGCTTGGAACGATAATACTTGGCGACGAAAATCTGCATCGCACCAAAAAATCTTCTCAGATACTTAACATCTTTGCGGGTACTTTCGCCTTTGTAATGTATGATGGTCGATTCTCCAAAGTAATGATTCTTATATCCGTTCAGCAAAAGCGTATAACTCAAGTCAATGTCTTCACCATACATGAAATAGGATTCGTCGAATCCGCCCAATTGACGATAAACCGAATTGCGAATCAGCATAAACGCTCCCGTGAGCACCTCAACAGGCGCATTCTCAAATTCACCTACACTTGATTTGTAATAAGTCCCCGAATGTTTGGGCGAAAAAAACGAGAAAAACAATTTGCTAAAAGTATTCTTGAAACCGGGAATATTTCGTTTGCTCTCCGGATGAAACCTCCCGTTACAGTCAATCATTCTGACCCCCAATGCACCAAGATCTGATATTGTATCGGCATAAACGAGTACTTTTTCAAACAGATTTTCGGGCAACATCGTATCGGGATTCAGAATCAAAACATATTCGCCTTTGGCCATATCCACCGCCGCATTGTTTGCTCTTGCAAAACCTAAATTTTCATTCGATTCTACAAAGATTACCGTCGGAAATTTATGCTTGATTTTTGAAACCGGCATTTCGGGTGAATCATTGTCAAACACAATTATCTCACCATCTATATTCTCAAGTGCTTTCAGCACACTGTGCAAGCACTGTTCGAGATAATATCGGGCGTTGTAACTGACAATAATGACGGATAATTTCATTTGCTCTGCTTGTCAAATCGGTTCAGAATAGTATTTCTCGTCAACAAAAATATATATTTTAAACCATAAAAGACATAGTACAAAAAATATTGAAATCCGTTGATTCTGCCTTGCCGATACAGTCTTTTGATGTTTTCTCGGAATCCTTTTGCCATTTTTTTTAAGTCTGCTGAAAGCCCCGACACGCCGAATGAGCGTTTGCCGCTTCCTGTGATGACCAAGCTCTGATTAAGGATAAACATCCGGTTGTGTGCAGAAATTCTCAAATAAAAATCCACATCCTCCGCATGGTTTTGACCTTCTGTAAAAAAACCGGTATTGTCCAAAATTTTTCTTTTGAAAATGACAGAAGGTATAGTGATTTCATTTCTGAATAATAATTTTTTGAGGTTCACTTCCACTAATTGCTGTTTAGTATTGTAGGGAAAAAGCAGTTTTTGATTGTTTCTTGTACAGGCCAGAAAATCGATGTGCAGATTGTTGAGCAGATATTTCATTTGGATTTCTGTCTTTTCGGGCAGCCATTCGTCATCTGCATCGAGCAATGCAATGAAATTTGCAGTAGCATTTTTCAGACCGACATTTCTGGCTGCAGATACTCCTTTGTTTTCTTGATGAATCAGTTTTATTTCAATTTCAGGATGATTTTTGATGAAATCCTCTACCCGCTTTTTGCTGTTGTCCGATGAACCATCATCTATGACTACCACTTCGAACTTGCCTTCCCAAGTCTGATTCGTCACAGAATCCAAGGCAGCTGTTATGCTTTTTTCAGCGTTGAACATTGGGATTATCACAGAAATCTTGTCCATCTGATAAATCATTTATCCTTCAGAGTTGAAGTTGCATACGGAATTCTGTTTTGGATGGAACGAATCAAAGTTGCTTCGTCTGCGTACTCCAATTCGTCGCCCACACCTATTCCACGGGCAATGACAGAAACTTTTAGTCTGCTTTCGCTGAGTATCCTGTACAGATAGAAAGAGGTGGTATCACCTTCCATGGTCGAACTCAGTGTAAAAATTATTTCATTGACTTCTTCGTTTCGGGCTCTTTCAGAAAGCGATGCGATGTTGAGTTGCCCCGGGCCGATGCCATCAATGGGTGATATTCTTCCGCCCAACACATGATACAGACCACGGTACTGGCCGGTATTCTCTATTGCCATTACATCACGGACATCTTCAACCACGCAAATCACTGAAACATCACGGTGATTCCCCGAACAAATGTGACAAAGTTGATTGTCGGAAATCATGTGACATTTTTCACAAAATCTGATTTCATGCACCAGTTTTTCAAGAGATTCTGCCAAATTTTCTGTTTGTGAAGCAGGTCGGTTGAGCATATGCAACACCAGTCGTAGTGCGGTTCTACGGCCAATTCCGGGTAAGTTAGACATTTCGTCAACTGCTTTTTCCAGTATTTTACTTGGATAATTCATTCGTCCAAAAGTAGTACTTTTGAACGAAATTTAAAATGAAACATGAATTCTAATCTCATCCTACTCTTCGTCATCATATATTTCTTCGCCTTGTTGTACATCTCCTACCGGGTGAGTAAAAATGCAGACAATCAATCTTTCTTCATCGGTAACAGGAAGAGCAAATGGTGGCTTGTGGCATTCGGAATGATTGGCACCAGTCTTAGCGGTGTTACTTTCATTTCTGTACCCGGAACAGTTGGGAAACTAACAGGAACAGAATATGTTTTTGGTGGATTTGAATACTACATGATGGTAATAGGTTTTTTTCTCGGCTATTTTATCGTTGCCTTTGTGTTGTTGCCACTTTATTACAAAATGAATCTCACCTCAATTTATACTTATCTCGGAAAAAGATTCAATGTAGAAGCGCACAAAACGGGTTCCATCTTTTTTCTGATTTCGAGAAGCATTGGTGCCACTGCCAGATTGTTTCTGGTAATCAATGTGCTACAGATTTTTTTACTTGACCAAATCAATGTTCCATTTTGGCTGACCACTTTTGTTATTTTACTGATGATTGTACTTTACACCTATGAGGGCGGTGTAAAAACCATTGTGGTCACAGATACACTTCAGACTACTTTTATGCTCCTGAGTTTGGTGGTCTGTATCATTTTTATACTCACACAGCTGGATATGTCTTTTACGGAAGGCTACAATAAAATTGCGGAATACAATTATACCCACCTGATGAATTTTGATAAAAATTCATCGACTTATTTTCTGAAAACACTGATTGGCGGGATGTTCATCACCATTGGAATGACCGGGCTAGATCAGGAAATGATGCAGAAAAACATCAGTGTGGACAATCTGACCAATTCAAAGAAAAACATGCTCACATTTGCTGTCACGCTATTGATTGTGAACTTCGCCTTTTTGTTTTTGGGCGGTTTGTTATATCTGTACGCCATGCAAAACGGTGCTGTGTATGGAGAGGGCGTTTTTGGTTTTGTAAACGAAGCCGGTCAAATCGACAATATCATGGGAGATGATATTTTTCCGGCTTTGTCTTTACAGGGAATCTTCCCCGGATTTATTGCAATTATCTTTATCATTGGACTGATTTCTGCCTTGTTTCCTTCTGCAGACGGAGCACTGACTTCACTGACGAGTTCCTTTTGTGTAGATTTGTTGAAAATTAATGATAATCAGAAAATTAGCGAAAAACAAAAAAAGAAAACCAGAATCACGGTCCATCTGATATTTACTTTGATTTTCTTTTTACTGATTATGATTTTTAAATGGATCAATGACAAATCAATTGTTTATCTGATAATGAATATCGCTGGCTATACTTATGGTCCTCTGCTTGGCTTGTTTGCATTCGGGATTTTCACAAAACGAAACATATCCATCAAATACACCATTATAAGCGTTGCATTGATTGCGCCATTGGTTACTTATCTAATCAACGAACTGTTTATCATATACACCGACTACAAGATTGGAGTTGAGCTGATTGTTTTGAATGGTCTTCTGACCTTTATAGGCTTGTGGCTGGTAAGCAATAAAAAAAAGAAAAGGGATTAAATAATTTTTATATAACTTTACGCATTCATTAAAATTAACACACACATGAAGAAAATTTATTTTACGGGTATTTGTTTTCTGTTGTCCATGAGTATATGGGCACAAGAATCACAAATCTTAGGCACGGCAAAAAATCATCTGGCAGCCGAAGTACCCCAGTTAAAATCATCAGATTTGAATGATTTGGAAGTTCAGACGCATT
>JAQVKJ010000177.1 GCA_028694715.1 Weeksellaceae bacterium
ATTTGTTCAGTCCGAGCTTCGCCTGTCAAACCTTCATCTTTCAGAATTTCAGAATATTTTTTGATTTCATCTTCCAAATAAAATGTTTTAAATCTAAGAATTACATCTGTGAGTTCTCTTGAAACATTTTGTTCTTTGGGTTTGATGTAGATATTGAGTTTTTCTTTCCAGTGAGGGCTCAGGTCATATTTTTCAATCATTGCGTCAGAAGCGATTCCGTTAATTTCTCCATCAAAGAGTTTTACAAAAAAATGGCCGGTTCTGAGTTCCTCGGATTCATAGCCAAGTTTCACATCTTCCAGAATTTTTCTGAACAATTCATTTTGGAAATCCATTCCGTTGGTTTCAAACTGATTAAGAATTTCCTCTATTACCGTAATTTCATAATCATTATCAGCAACATCTCTGAGCGCAACGATCATGTCGCCAAACTGCATGATCAGCCGGACCAAGTCAGCTTCAGCAATCTCCCTCGGATTGATTTCAATCTTCTCCGCCCTGATTACCTCCATCGTTTTAGGCGTTTGCTCTTCTTTGACTTTGCTGACAAATTCCTTACGCCTTCGCTGGATTGTTTGTGCAAGTTCTTTGAAAAGAATCTCTTCTCTGATTTCCATCAGCCGTGCGGTCTGCTGCACATACAATTCTCTCTGAACGATGTTCGGTATAAGCGAAATACTTTGAATAATGTCCCTGAGCAGTTCAGCTTTTTTCACTGGATCGTCCTTGGCTTCATCCAAAAGCACTTTTGCTTTGAATCGTATAAAATCGGTTGAATTTTCTTTGATGTAATTTTCTATTTCCTCCGACGAATGCTTTTGGGCAAATGAATCCGGATCCTCTCCTTCGGGAAACAAAAGTACTTTTACATTGAGCTCCTGTTCGAGAATCAAATCGATGCTACGGAAAGAGGCTTTGATGCCAGCGGCATCTCCATCATACAATAGGGTCACATTCGGAGTCAATCTTTTGATCAGACGAATCTGATCCACCGTCAGCGAAGTGCCTGAGCTTGCCACCACATGTTCAATTCCCGCTTGATGGAGCGAAATTACATCCATATAACCTTCTACCAAAAGACATTCGTTTCGTTTGAGAATTGCTTGTTTGGACTGAAAGATTCCGTAAAGTATTTTGCTTTTCTGATAAATGTCCGATTCAGGCGAATTCAAGTATTTGGCAGCTTTTACATTGCTCTTCATAATCCTTGCGCCAAAACCGAGTATTCTCCCCGAAAAACTATGAATCGGAAAAATCACTCTTTCCCTGAAACGGTCAAAGCCTTGAGTTCCTTCTTCTCTGTATATGGACAAACCCGATGCTTCGAGCAGAGTTTTACTGTAACCTTTTTTTTCGGCAGCGACAGTGAATGCGTCTTTCTTAATAGGTGAATAACCGAGTTCAAATCGCTCAATCGTCTTTTGGTGAAACCCTCTCTCTTTGAAATACATCAAACCTATGTTCCGACCTTCATCTGATTCGTGTAGCTGTGATACAAAATATTTTTTTGCAAATTCAGAAATGAGATACAAGCTCTCGCGCTGCTTCATTTCTTCTTTTTGCTCATCGGTCTGTTCGCCGTCTTCCTGAATCTCAATGCCGTATTTTTTGGCCAACCAGCGCAATGCTTCGGGGTAACTAAACTGCTCATGTTCCATCAGGAAAGTGACTACATTTCCGCCCTTGCCCGAAGAAAAATCCTTCCAGATTTGTTTGGCAGGTGAAACCATAAAGGAAGGTGTTTTCTCTTCAGTAAACGGCGACAAGCCCTTCAGGTTGCTGCCCGATCTTTTCAGACTCACAAAATCACCAATGACATCTTCTACCCTTGCGGCAGAAAAAATTGCATCTATGGTTTGTCGTGAAATCATTTTGTAAAAATACAATTATTTGTAAACAATTCCTGATTCAGGAATTCAAAGAATTACAATGTTTGAGAAGATTCTCATGACAGAAAAATGAGCTCATCCGCCAAAAAGTAGCCAGAGCAAGAAGAAGACGGGAATCAAATAAACCACTATGGTTTGAGCCCCTGGATAATCTTTGCTCAATCGCTGTCCGGTAAATAAGCAACCCAAAGTAATTGCTGATAATACAGCTGCCAATTTTGCCACTCCGTCCTGTCCGTTCACAAAAAGAAGTACTGCGCCCACCAAAGCCAAAGTTCCCGAAATCAATTCTAACACAGTTACAATAAAAAGATTTGTTTTAACCATATTTTTGAATGGTGATTTTGAAAAGTGTTGTTGCATGAATTCTAAGTTACCCTTCCAATCTACCGCTTTGTCCACGCCCGATTGAAGAAATGCGATTGCAAGCATCAGCAATATGAAAATTTCAGCTAAGTGTTCCATTCTTGATTTATTTTTTTCAAATTTAACTGATTTCTAATGAATCCGAAAATATTCACCCGAGAAAGCATTTGTTTCCAACAAAATGAAAAGATTTATTGAATTTAATTCTTTTCCGCTTCTGATTGGCTGAAAGAAGAGAAGTCAACCGGGGATTCCAAGAGCCATTCTTGGTGTCCGAAGTATTTCCATTTCACCATAGCCAAATCAACCGACGGGTCTATTTGCTGATAATAACGGCTGCCATTGATCGAAATCTGTACATTGGCGTGCACAGAAACTTGTTTGCCTTCTGCCGCATATTTCTTTTTCAGCCGTTGCGCAAACTGCCATATCATATCAGGATGTGTTGCAATCCTACTTGCTTGGAGCGGGGTCATTTCGTCGTAAAGATTCACTGGAAATATCTCACCGCTATTTTTGTCTTTCACTGTGAACATAGCTGCACCGGATTTGGTTCTGAGCATCATCCGCCACGAAAGCCTGTGACCCTCCTCTGTCCATAGCACATCTCCTGGAATCATCCAGTGTCTGAGCGGAAGATAAATCTGCCACAGAAAATAAACGACAAAAACAAAGCTAAATAACCCACGGTTGCTATAGGATGGCTGGAAGTTATAGGAATCGGGCTGATAAGATGTTTTCTTTCTGAAAAACAGTCGCTGAATGGTTTCGGGCGGAAAGAAAAAAATAGAAATCGCCAGTGCGAAATAAGGAAATATTCCAATATGCAGCGTAAATGAATTAATCAGATGAAAAACCAAGGCGGCAAGAATGGCCGGAATTCTCGTTTTCTTCCATAACAGCAAAGGGACAATCAACAAATCAAACCAAAAGCCTGTCCAAGAAATGATTTGGGCAAATTCTCTGGAATACACAAAATCGGTCAGCGGCTGCCATTCGATGGTTTTGTCCACCCAGTGTCCCAAACCTTTGTATCGAAGCATTAGAAAATCGCCGTTGAGCCAACCCGGATATAGCTTGGCCAATGCAGCAAAAGTATAAACGATAAAAAGTTGCAATATAAAAATCAACCTTGTCCAATAAAATGTAATGTTGGTTCTGATTTTGGGCCAAATGAGTACATCTATCGATTTATAACGGTTGGCCGGAATAAAAACCATGAACCATGCCACCAACATGATAAGATAATAATGGTTATTATAGTGTTCCTTCTGCATGAAATAAACCAACGACCAGCCGACAGCAAAAAGAAATGAGCTAACTTTGTAAAAGGCACCCAGCGCAATCATCAATCCCAACAAACCGAGAACCACATACACATAATACATGGTTTCACCCAGCAGAAAATGAGTCCATTCAAAACCGATGAAAGAGAATGTGAATTCAGCATCCACAAAAGTTTCTTTTACCCAGCCAGTAGCAATGGAACCCCAGCCTTCGGCAAGCATCAATATTCCAAAAAAAATCCGCCAAACGACGATTTGGGAATTGTCAATCCGCTGAAAAAGAAAGTTGCCAGACATTTTTGAAATTACTTGCCCAAAACTATTAAAAATTATGTTAGCGAACAGTAGCAATCCGTAGGAAATTAACGGTTTGTATTTTCTTGGATTTAAATTTCTATATGTTTTTAATTAAACTAACTTTGTCCCATGCTGAAGTACATTCTTGCCGCATTGATTTCGGGATTGCTGTTGGCTTTGGGATGGCCGTCCAAAGGCTTTCCGCTGCTACTGTTTTTTGGATTTGTTCCGCTGTTGATGATGGAACACTGGATCACAAACTATTCCGAAATCAAAAAAAAAGGAATGAAAATCTTCTGGCTTTCCTTCTTGGCATTCAGTCTTTGGAATGCCATCGTCATCTGGTGGCTCCATTACGCACAAGAGA
>JAQVKJ010000178.1 GCA_028694715.1 Weeksellaceae bacterium
CGATGCACCTGCTCTGAATTTTCCTGGATATTTTCCAGCGTTAATCATGGAACGGGCACCGTAGGTCCAGCCGTGTTTTTCTCTCAGGTTCATGTTGAGGTAAGAGTTGAAATCACCGCCCAGAATCCGGTTGGCAGCCATTGCGGGAAAATAATCAGGATCAGTCATTTTCAGTTGGACCGTGCTGAGTATGCTCACCTCAGACTGTACTGCATTGGGCATGTCCACAAAGTTGATTTCGGTTTTCGAAACATTTTTAGGCTCTTCGTATTTAGAGGTTGGAATTTTTCCTTTTTTCCATTTCCCGAAATTTTTTTGCACTTGTTTTTTCACATCATCAAAATTCACATCGCCTACAATGACCAGATAGGCATTGTTGGGGACGAGATAATTTTTGTAAAATGTTTTGACATCATCGAGCTTAAGTGTTTTTAATTTGTCTTCGCTCACGAATTCACCTCTTGGGTGATTGGCGCCGTACACCAATACATTTTCTACTCTTTGCGCATTGGCTGTAACGCTTCTTTCCTCTGCTTTCAACATATCTATGGTGCGGTTGATTTCTTTGTCAAAATCATCTTGAGTGAACAGTGGATCTGTGAATCCAAGCGCCATCATTTCGATGGTTTTGCTGAAATACCGGCTCAGTGTACTTGCGTACGCACCCTTGTCGTTGAAACTTATGGAGGAACCCATGAAGTCGATTTCTTCATTGAAGCTTTCTTTTGAAATTTTGCTGGTGCCGTTGCCGAGCATACTACCGGTGATCTCGCCGATTCCTTTTTTGTTTCCTTCCGTAAACGGGGGATTGTCAAGGCTCAGACTCATGGACACTCTGGGAAGATTGTGGTTTTCTACCACAATGACCTTCAGGCCGTTTTTGAGTTCAAATGTTTGTGCTTTTCCAAAATTCACATCGGGAAAGGGGCCGGGTATGGGCTGGCTTCTGTCAAACTGAGCATGTGCAGCCGTAGCTATGAATGTCATAAGGACAATATATATTAAATTTTTCATTTTTCTGATTTTAGCGGTTTGGCTTATTTTTCTCGGGTCCGTAGGTCAGCACCAATCGCTGATTGTCATTCAGGTATTTGTTGGCTACTTCTCTGATTTCCTCCCGGGTGATGGAGCGGTAAATGTCCATTTCCGTATTGATCAAATTGATGTCCCCATACAACATATAATACTCAGCCAGACTGTGTGCTACGCCTTCAATATTTCAATTTGCGCTGATGAATTGATTTTCTAAACGGTTGAGCAGTTTCTGATACTCTCTTTCAGAAATCAGTTCTGTCTGAATTTTTTTGATTTCGGCAGAAAAATCAGTGCTCAATTCATCGAGCGAAGTATTGCCCAATGGCAATCCAAAGATAAAGTAGGTTCCATAATCTTCCTGACTGTAATTGAAAGCAGAAACTTGAAGTGCTTTTTTCTCTTCGTCTACCAATTTTTTGTACAGTCTCGAGCTTTTACCAGTACTCAGTATCATTGAAATCATGTCGAGTACCCGTGCATCTCTTGTTTTCATCGAAGGTGTGCGGTATGCGGTAATGATCATCGGTATCTGAACATTGGGGTCTTCCCACTCCGCATTGATTTGTTGGGTGATGGGAGCTTCTTGGTATTGTTTTTTGGGACTGACTTCACCTCTTTCGATGGGGCCGAAATATTCTTCAATCCATTGTTTTGCTTGGCTTTTGTCAAAATCACCTGCAACGACCAAAACCGCATTGTTTGGTACATAGAATTTGTGGAAAAATTCAATGAATTCATCTAACTTGGCTGCATCCAGGTGTTCCATTTCACCAATGGTGGTCCATCTGTAAGGATGAACTTTGAAAATGTTTTCTTTGACTGCTTTCAGAATATTGCCATAAGGTTGATTGTCGATTCTCAATCTTTTTTCTTCTTTCACCACTTCGTTTTGTGTGTCCACCCCGATTTGGTTGATGACCGGATGCATCAGTCTTTCTGATTCCATCCATAAACCAAGCTGGAGACCGTTGGACGGAAAAACTTCATAATAATAAGTTCTGTCATCGGTGGTGTTTGCATTGTTTCGTCCACCGTTGGAAGAAACGATTTTGAACCATTCCCCGCGGTCGATGTTTTCAGTTCCCTCAAACAAAAGATGTTCAAAAAAATGTGCAAATCCTATTCTGTCCGGCTTTTCGTCTTTGGCTCCCACATGATACATCACCGAGGTTACCACCACCGGGGCAGAATGGTTTTGGTGCAAAACAACATGCAGGCCGTTGGCAAGATCATATTCTTCAAATTCGATGGTCTGGGCATGGGTACCCGTTCCCAACATTCCAATGACTGCGAACATAAATCCAATTTTTTTCATTTTATCTTAATGCTATAATTTTATTATCGTTTTATTAGTCAGCAATTTTTTTGATTTGTTACAAACGATTGGATTAGTATGATGACTTTATCACCAACCGAGCTGAACCTCAAAAAGAAATTTGCCCGAATAGGGTTCTCCGTTCATCAGACTTTCTGAAACCACTATGCTGTATATCCCTCTTTCGCTTATGGGATATGTAGTTTCTCGACCAAAAGGACCCTCTGAATTCCCGAGCGGGTCGATGATTTGACTGATTCTCAGATTGGAAAGACTGTCTTCCGGGCTGACTTTCAGCCGCATATTGCTTGCGGTATCCGAGTCAAATTCAAAAACCATTTTTTGACGGGCAAGTTTGGAGGTGTCTGATTTGGCTCTTCCCCAGTTGATTTTCAACTGTATGGTATCGCTTGGCGGTTCTGTAAGCAAAGAGATTTCTTTTTCATGAACACTGCTGTCTTTTTTTGGAGAGATTGGTAGTGACTGTCCGGATGAAGCTTTGTTTTTCGGGTTTTCACTGCTTTCTTTCAGTTGTCTTGCATATTCAATTTGGTCAAATTCCACCGGTTCAGTGACAGGAATTTCCTTTGTTTTATTACAGGAAATACCCAAGATTGCACACAATAAAATCAATAAAGCAAAACGCATAAACAAAAACTTTGTGTAAATTTACAATGAATCATTCAAACCATAAAAATGCTTTATTACGAAACTTTGGGCAAGGGCGATCCTGTTCTGCTGATTCACGGTTATTTGGAGAACCTGAAAATGTGGAAAGACATTGCGGTGGAACTCGCAAAAGAACACTTGGTCATTATGTGTGACAATCCCGGACACGGTCGCTCATCTAATTATGGTGAAGTGCACAGCATGGAATTCATGGCTCAAAAAATCAATGAAGTACTCGAACACTTGAATGTCCATCGGGTTCCGGTGGTTGGGCATTCCATGGGCGGATACATCACACTGGCTTTTGTAGAATTGTTTCCTGAGAAAGTCAGCTCTTTTTTGTTGCTGAATTCCAGCACATTGTCAGATACCGAGGAAAAGAAGGAACTCAGAAAAAGAGCCGGCGAAGTGGCCCAGAAAAACATAGAAACCTTGATCAAAATGAGCATTCCACTATTGTTTGCAGAAAATGCTTCTGACTTGAAATCCGAAAAAGAATTTGCCAGAGAAATGATGAGAGAAACTTCCATTGCCGGGATTTTGGCGGCACTCAAAGGGATGAGCCGTCGGCCCGAAAGAACACATCTCCTCAATGATTTTGATTCAAAAATAGGCATACTGTTAGGAAAGGCAGACAGGACTGTAGATCCGCAGGCATTTAAAAAATCGATTCCCAAAAGAGAAAATATTTCTGTATTCGAACTCGATTGCGGACATATGTCCTTTCTTGAAAAGCCGGATGAAACCATTGATTTTGTAAAAAAAATCATCGATTAAATGTCCTTGGATTGTAACAAAATCATTTTGCAAAAGACTAATGAAACAGTTTGAAAAATTATGAAAAATCTGATTTCATTGCTTGTAGTCCTGATGTCTGTCTTTGGTTGGAGCCAGCAAAAATGGAGTTTGAAGGAATGTGTGGATCATGCCGTGGAAAATAATCTGACGATTGACCAAAGCCGCATACAGATGCAATTGGCCGAAAATGACATGAATTATACCCAAAACCAATGGCTGCCCAGCGTTTCCGGATATTTTGACTATTCACTTAGCCTCTGTACCCATCATCCGGCCATCAACAAAGGCTATCAACAATACAGCAATAGCCTTGGCGTGAGGTCTTCCATTGTTCTATACAATGG
>JAQVKJ010000179.1 GCA_028694715.1 Weeksellaceae bacterium
GCTTTTGAAGCTCTGAAAGGAGATGGAATTGTTCGTTGGAGTTTTGATTAGGGTCATGTTTACTCTGTCTGCTCCCTCCGTTGCCGCACGATCAACGAAGCACATTGCGTGGCGGAACCCAACCCACCCCTAAAAAATTTCGCCCACTACCGCAGAAGCCAAAAGGCACTACAGAAGGTACTCCGAGGGTCTGCCAAGCATAAGCCATAAGATTCTCATTGTAACAAATCCGAGAATGCCCATACTAATTGCATTAAAGAATAAAATGCACAAATCATACCTTCTGTTGTTTGTTGTTTTTGGTTTGATTTCTCTTCAGCTGAATGCCCAGGAAGTATGTAAACTCAGGGGCGAGGTACGAGACAGCATAGGCTTGCCGGTTTTTGACGCATCGGTTTCGGTGTTCAATTCCAAAAATGAAGGGGCCGGTTTTGCTTTCACTGACAAAGAGGGCTTTTTTTCGATAGAACTGCCATGCAACGAAAATTATGAAATAGAAATCGAGCATTTTGATTATGAATCTTATGCACAGCAAATACAACTGAACAAATCGCAATCGTTGAGGTTCCAACTCAAAAAAGCGACCATCACCCTTGAACAGGCAGTCATACAGGCCAAAAGGCCCATCACCGTCAAAGGAGATACCATTGAATACGATGCAGATTCATTCAGAACTGCAGCGGACGAAAACTTAGAAGATTTGCTGAAGAAACTGCCCGGTTTGCAGGTAGAAAACGGCAAAGTTTATTACGAAGGCAAGGAAATCACCACCATCAAGGTTGGCAACCGCGAAGTGCTGGGGGGCAACACCAAACTGCTGACCAAAAACCTGCCCGCAGACGCCATCGACAAGGTGCAACTCAACAAAAAATTCAAGGCCAACCCATTTTCGAATTCGCTCTCAGACGACGAAGAAGCCATGCTCAACATTGAACTCAAGGAAGACAAAAAGAGTTTGTTGTTTGGCACCCTCACCCAAGGCGGTGATGCACACAAGCACTATGATGCGCAATCCAAATTGTTTTATTTCAGCCCAAAAACCGACTTGACTTCCATCACCGATTACAACACCTACGGAAAAGAGGTTTTCACAACCGAAGATTATTTTACTTTTCTGGGTGGTTTTTCGGAATTCATGGAAGAAGGCAGCAGCTTTTCATTGCGCGAAGAACCGCATAGAATCAGTTTGGGCAGCGCACAAAACGCAGCAGAGATGGATGCCTTCTTGAGCGCCCTCCATTTTGGCTACGAACCCAACAAAAAACTGTTTACCAATGGTTTTGTGCTTTTCAATTACAATGATTTGAGTTTTCATTCAACCCAAGAGAGAATCGGAGAAGGTCTCCATTTCAAAGATGAAAACGACAACGATCAGCGGCTGCTCTCGACCGTGGGTCGTTTCCGGCTGGATTATACGCCCGATAACCAAACCCAGTGGAAATACAGGGCGACGCTCAATTATATGGAAAATGACAACCGACAATTTGCAAATACATTTTTGAATGACATTTCGACCGGGGTCAGGGAAAACACCAACAAGAACCATTCTTTGGTTTTCAGACACAATTTGTCCTACATCCGAAAAATCGGTCGGGATGACAATTTGGGAATTTATTTCAGACATTCAGTGAGCAACAAAAGTCCGGATTTAATGATTTCTACTGACTTGATGCCCATTGTCATCGACAGCATTGGTTTTTTTAATCTAAAACAAAACCACAGAACAAAGGTTCAGAATTTTCAGATTTACGGAATTTATAACCATTTGTTGAACAACACTTCGAATCTGCGGTTCAAGGCGGGTGCGAATTTCAGTTGGCAGCGGCTCAACAATAAGATTTATGAAGACGACACCCTGATTGCTTCTCCCCTTTTCATGAGCGATTCCGATTTTGATTTCACTGAGATTTATGCGGATTTGACCTATACCAAAAAAATCGGTGCCTTCAAGTTTGACGCAGGTGTGGGCTTGCATAATTTCAGGGAAAACACCCATACGGTGAATGATGCGCATGCGCTCCGTCTGACCAAGTTGCTGCCCCACGCGAGTCTTCAGATCAGGCCCAACAATGCGCAGAACATCAATCTTTCGTACAGCCAGCAATACAAACTGCCCAATCTGAGCGATTTGTCAGACGGTTATGAAATTCAGAATTACTATTCGGTGTACAGCGGTTTTCTGGGGTTGCAACCCTCGCTCTACCACAACGGCAATGTGACATACGGATATTTCAATAGTTTTAATTTTCTGAACTTCTATTTGGGCGTTAACTACAGCAGAATCATCAATAATTTTCAAAGTCAATCGGACATGAGTCAGATGCCACAGCATAATTCGCTGATTAACAATCCTGAGAAAGACCAGACGCTTTCGTTTTATTTGGGTGGACAGAAAAGATTTTCGAGGTTGTATTCATTGGGGCTGAATTCCAGCATTTCATATTTTCAATATTTCACCAGCATCAAAAGTCCGGTGTTTGACGATGAAGGCAATATGAGCGTGGTTGAGAATTGGACGGACAACAGTTCATTGACCCAGAATTACACCTTGGTCAATAAGTTCAAAATCAAGCGAAAGGTTGAATTTGATTTGGGTTTGACTTATTCGAACAGCCACTTCAAATCGTTGGTCTCCACCCGTTTTGAGAGCTGGCGTCCTTTTGGGAAAGTCGCTTGGTCGATTTCGGACAAATTTCTCTTTCAGTCCGATTATTCCTACTATATTCAGTACACAAACGGAGAACTCATCAACAAGAATCAGGGTTTGAATGCCTCGCTCAGGTTCCATGTGGCCAAGGCAACTTATCTGAGCTTAATTGGCGGAAATTTGTTGGGCGACAAAAGAATGGTCAGTTCGAGTTTTGACGAAACGACCAACCAGACGCTCATCAACTCCAGGGAGCTGCTTGGTCGGTATTTTCTGGTGCAGCTCAGGTACAAATTCTGATGGCATCGTTTGTTCGGCAGCTGTGTCATTCATTCTACACAAATTTTCTGGACAGCACTTCGCCGGTTTCGGTGGTGATGAGTACCACGGCGATTTGATGGGCGAAGGAGGCTGCATCGACGCTGAACCTTTGGTTGTAGATGTCAGTTTTTTCGAACAACGGCCTGCTGTTGAGGTCAAAGATTTTGACCGAAGCAAGTCGGTCAATGCTCGAATGGATTTGAATTCGGCCGTTGTCACTGAACAAATCAATCACATTGCGCGGAATATTTGTGCTGGTTGAGAATTGGGGCCGGTACACGATTTTGAATCGGTTGTTGTATTCGCCGGCACGGCTCATGAATTTATAGGGTTTCACACTGAGGTTCACCACTTTGTTCAACAGTCTGTCGATTATGAAAATGTCTTGGTCTTCTGCAAAAACACCTTCTTTTTCGTACACCGACAAAATGTGAGTGCCGCTGTCAAATGCCCGGTAGCCCAGCATGAGTTTGTCGTTGTTGTCAAAGGTGGATTTGCCTTGGATGCTGAGTTGATGACCGTCTGTGATGGTATAAAGGTCGTCGGAGCCACCAAAACTTTCGGTATCATCTAACCAAAAATCATCGTTTCCGCCTTCAAAATAAACCACTGCATTCATCACCCTGATGCCGCCCGGGGTTTCCATGGACAACCAATACCTGTGTTTTGAATCGGCATTGTTGTTCATGTTTTTTCCGAAAAAGCCGGGACCGTTGTCGGTGAGCCGTTGGGTGTTGTGAAAATTCAGGGGATAATTTCCGTTGGTGTTTTCTCCCTTGACCTGCACCATAAAAGCGGTCATTGCTTTTACATTTTTCGTAGGAATTCTTTCTTCGTAACTTGCGCCAACTCCAACAGCTGCGGAAGTGCCGGTACCGCCAAGTGCATTGTATTTGGCATAATGGTCTCCCTGGTAGTCGGAACCTTGTTGTGTGAACTCTTCATTGCCGCGGTTGTCCCAGAAGTAAAAAGTGGGGTCAATACTGTTGGAGTTGTCAGTATATAATTCATCAATGTTCAGATTTGACGGATAGGGATTCCCGGTCAGATTGTAACCGCTGTTGGATTTTTCGAGTGTGAACGACAAATCACCGTTATTGGGTGTGCCGATGAAGCTGCCCACTTCATTTTGGGTTCCCTGAGTTTCCTGTACGGCGTAT
>JAQVKJ010000180.1 GCA_028694715.1 Weeksellaceae bacterium
ACCGCTACAACCGTCCCAACTCCCATCGATTCTTGTGTCTGGCGAAAGTTGTACCATACCAAACGGCAAAGTCGCGCCGGGAAAAGTATGTCCGTGACCGCCGATCCCGATGAATGGATTCACGAATTGGGAATAATTCTGGGCCCATAAAATAAATGGGAAACAAACAGAATAGAAAAGTAATTTTATTTTCATTTCAGAAGGATATTGTCCAAAAATAGGAAAGAAACAGCAAAAAAGTTTACATTTGAAATGGAAAAAAGATTTTTATGAAAACAGCACTCATCACCGGTGCAACTTCGGGTATCGGTCAAGCAGCAGCTATAAAAATGGCAAATAATTTCAGATTGATTCTTTGTGGAAGGAGACAGCCAAGATTAGATGAAATCAAAAATAAACTTTCCAAACAGACCGAAGTAGTTACATTAAATTTCGATGTTCGCGACAAAAAAGCTGTTTTTGAACAAATCAATTCACTTCCTGAAAATTTCAAGAAAATTGATGTTTTGATCAACAACGCTGGCAATGCACATGGCCTCGCTCCTTTTCAGGATGCAGATTTGGAAGATTTGGAAGCGATGATTTTTGGCAATACGATGGGCGTTATTTATGTCACCAAAGCCGTCTTGCCATTGATGATTCCGCAAGGAAATGGGCATATTGTCAATATTTCATCCATTGCCGGAAAAGAAGTTTATCCGAACGGAACGACTTATTGCGCTTCAAAATTTGCAGTAGAAGCTTTGAGCAAAGGAATGCGTTTGGACTTGTTGCCACTCGGAATCAAAGTTACAAATATTGCACCCGGTATGGTAGAAACCGAATTTTCGATGGTCAGATTCAAAGGCGACAAACTAAAATCTGACAACACCTATACGGGATTCAAGCCGCTGAAAGCCAAGGACATCGCCGAGTCGATTTATTTTGCGGTAATGCAGCCCGAACGAGTTCAGCTGGCGGATATTACCATTTTACCAAAAGCGCAGGGAAGTGCGACTACAGTTTTGAGGGAGTAATCAGTTTTTAAGTTTTAGAATTTCCTTATTGATTATTTTCACCAAGCCCGGTCCTTCGTAAATAAATCCGGTATAAATTTGAATGAGCGATGCGCCTGCTTCTAATTTTTCAAGCGCATCTTCTGGCGAATGAATTCCTCCTGCTCCAATAATGGGAAAGGCTTTTCCGCTTTTTTCGGAAAGAAAACGGATGACTTCGGTGGAACGGTCTTTTAATGGTTTTCCGCTCAGTCCGCCGGTTTCGGATTTATTTTTTGATTTCAGATTTTCTCTGCTCAGCGTGGTGTTGGTCGCAATCACACCCGCAATCTTTGTCTCCTTCACGATTTCGATGATGTCGAGCAGTTGTTCATCATTCAAATCGGGTGCGATTTTTAACAATATCGGTTTTTGATTTTGCTTGGAAGAATTTTTATTTTGCAATGACTCCAATAAATTTTTCAAAGGTTCTTTGTCCTGTAATTCTCTCAGGTTCGGCGTATTAGGACTGCTGACATTGACCGTGAAATAATCGACAAAATCAAACAATTCATCAAAACAGATTTCATAATCACTGATTGCATCTTGGTTGGGCGTCAATTTGTTTTTCCCAATGTTTCCGCCGATCAGCACAGATTTATTTTTTCTTAATCTGCCAGCAGCAGCCTTGACACCTTCGTTGTTAAATCCCATCCGGTTGATGATTCCGCCGTCTTCAATCAATCGGAACAATCGTTTTTTTGGATTTCCGGACTGTGGTTTTGGCGTCAGCGTCCCGATTTCAATAAATCCAAAACCAAAAGAAGACAATTCATTGAACAGTTTTGCATCCTTGTCAAAGCCGGCAGCCAAACCAATCGGGTTTTTAAATTTCAAACCAAAGACTTCTGTTTCAAGTCGAGGGTCTTCTATTGTAAATAATTTTCTTAAAATCTCAGTAACATAAGGGATTTTGTGAACAAATTTCAACAACCCGAAGGTGAAATGATGTACTTTTTCGGGATCGAATTTAAACAGCAACGGTCTGATTATAGATTTATACATCATTAAAAAAACTGTTGCAAAATTAGCATAAAAAATGAAGCACTGCTTAAAACAAGCTTAGTGAAAAGATTCGAATTTAAAATCACAAACCAGAAAAGGATTTATTTCCTCAAACAGTTCTTTCAATGCTCTTTTGAGCTGATTGCGGTTACAGACCGCCCGCCAAACGCCCTGATTTTCATTGTCCGGAATTTCTACCTGCCACAAGAAACGGTTGTATTTGGAAAAAGACACCGCCAACTCTTCATCGGTAATCAATCCGAATACACTGTCGTAGTCTTCGGGAAACTGTTCAAAAACATCCAACACCTGCTCATAAGAAGCCTCCAATGCCTGATCCAAAGGGATTCTCTCATCCTTACCAACATTCTCGTAGAAAAGTTTCATCCGTGTAAAATTAAAAAAAATCAACAGCAAAATGAATTTTTCAATACCAACTCTGATTATTTTTTAAAAATGAACCGTCTTTATACGAATTCAATAAATTTAACTATACTTTTGGACAACCTCTTGCGTTAATATCAACGATTGAATTATTTTTGAGGCTATGAAACTGAAGTTGTTGAGAAGCATTGTTTTGATTTTTATTTTGGGACTGATGAGTGGTTGCGCAAATCGTCCGCAAACCAGCGAGAGAACCCAGACACAGAAGAGAATTCAGGAGCAAATCGGGAAGGTACGAACCGCAGGTTCATCGGCCGACACCGGCCTGAGTGAGTGGGAGCAACCAGTAACCCCAGTGGTCATCAGTTCTGACAGAATTGTGGAAGCACCCGAATTAAAAGTGGATCTGCCCGAAGTAAAACGAGAATTCAGGGGTGCATGGATTGCTTCGGTTGCCAACATCAATTGGCCTTCTAAGAAAGGGCTGAGTACTGAACAACAAAAAACAGAAGCCATTCATATACTCGATGTATTGAAAGAAAACAATTTCAATGCAATCATTTTGCAAGTTAGACCATCCGCCGATGCATTGTACGACAGCCCCTACGAGCCCTGGTCGGTTTTTCTGACCGGCACACAAGGCGATTCACCCCAACCCTATTACGACCCACTTGAATTCTGGATTGAAGAAGCGCACAAAAGAGGGATGGAACTGCATGCTTGGCTCAACCCTTATCGTGCACACCACACCAACGGCGGTAGAGTTACTGCTGCCTCGATGGTCAATAAAATGCCGAAAGAAATCGTTAGACTCAGTAATGGCATGTATTGGTTTGACCCTTCTTTGCCCGAAACACAGAATCATGTGAGTAAAGTAGTAATGGACATTGTGAAACGATACGATGTGGACGGTATTCATTTCGATGATTATTTTTATCCGTATGCTTCCTACAACAAAGGCGTTGATTTTCCGGACCAAGCTTCATGGAATGCATACAAAAAAGCCGGTGGAACACTCTCAAAATCAGACTGGAGAAGAGAGAATGTGAACCATTTTATCCAAAGAATTTATACCGAAATCAAAGCAGAAAAAAACTGGGTAAAATTCGGCATCAGTCCGTTTGGCATCTGGAAACCCGGTTACCCCAATGGTGTGAGCGGACTTTCGCAATACGATGAATTGTATGCGGACGCAAAGCTGTGGCTCAACGAAGGCTGGATAGATTATTTCACACCTCAACTCTACTGGCCGGTAGACGCACCCAGACAAAGTTTTGTGAGCCTTCTGAACTGGTGGCAGTCAGAAAATACATACAAAAGACACCTATGGCCGGGACTGAACACGGTTGAAATCAAAACCCACGACCGTCCTGGCGAAATCATCCGTCAGATTGAATCCACAAGACGCATACTTCCCGACGATACAGGAGTGGTTCACTGGAGCATGGCCGGATTGAATGCAGCTATGTTGAATTCACTAAAAAATGGACCTTATGCCGAAAAAGTATTGGTTCCCAAATCAAATTGGCTATACCCCATAATTTCCGGCAAACCAAACCTGGAAATCTCTTCCTATGACACTGAAATAAAAGCCAATTGGACAAAGGACAAACAGCAGGAAGTCAGACACTGGGTCTTGTATCTAAAATACGGCGACGCACGGCTGAGCGCAATC
>JAQVKJ010000181.1 GCA_028694715.1 Weeksellaceae bacterium
GAGGTGGTGAATGTTGAGTCGTTTTAGTTTTTCTTCCAATTGGTGCAGTATGATTTCACTTTCACTCACATTCATTTCCTTGTCCACAACTGCATGGCAAGTCAGCGCATTCAGCCCGCTGGTGATGGTCCAAACATGAAAATCATGTATGCTTCTGATGCCATCGGTCTCCAGTATATTTTCAATGACTTTATCAATCTCTACATTGGTCGGTGTACCTTCCATCAGCACATGTATCGAAGATTTGGTTACCAAATAACCACTTCTCAACACCAACAATGCAACAATCACACTGGCGGCAGGGTCAGCCCAAGTCCAACCAAAAAACATAATGAGCAAAGACGCGATGACTGCCCCCAACGAACCAAACATATCGCTTAGAATATGCTGATAGGCAGCCCTTAAATTGAGATTGTTTTTTATGTCACTGCCCCGTTGCATGATTCCTGCAACGAGAATATTGACAAGCAAACCCAACAATGCGATGAAAAGCATTCCACTTGAGAGGATTTGTTTGGGATGTTGAAACCTTTCAAATGCCTCGTACATAATATAAACCGAAATAAAAATCAGGGTGGCACCGTTGAGTACTGCGGCCAGAATTTCAAAGCGTTTGTAACCGTAGGTTTTACCGTAGTTGGCTGCCTTGTCGCTGAATGTGAAAGCAATCAATGCTATAAGAAGCGAAACCGCATCGCTGAACATATGTCCGGCATCCGCCAGCAAGGCAAGACTGTTGGTGAGCATTCCTCCGATGACTTCAGCAATCATAAAAAGACCGATGATAATCAAGCTGAGAGTCAGCGTTTTCTTGTTTGCACTGTGAGAGTGGATATGTTCGTGCTCGTGTCCCATTCAACAAATTTCGTGAATAATTTGTTTGAAATGAAAGTTTGTACAAAAGACTGTAATGATATTTGGAGTTGAAATTACCCCAAAGCAACATCCAGAACCATCATCACGACAAAACCTCCAATGAATCCGATGGTGGCCACATCTGAATTTGTATTTTGTTGTGCTTCGGGTATTACATCTTCCACCACCACAAAAATCATGGCTCCGGCCGCAAACGCAAGTGCATAAGGCAATACAGGTGTAAATGTAATCACTGCAAGTGCACCGATTACACCAGCAATGGGCTCAACCAAGGCCGATGATTGTCCGTAGAAAAAGCTCTTCCGTCGGCTGAGTCCCATTCTTCGCAAAGGCACAGCAACCGCAATTCCTTCTGGGAAATTCTGCATCCCAATGCCCAATGCAAGTGCCACAGCCCCGCCAATGGTCGCTTCGGGAATCCCTGCAGCAGCTCCTCCAAACAAAACACCCACCGCCAATCCTTCAGGAATATTATGCAATGTAATGGCCAGAATCATTAAGGTGGTTCTCTGCCAAGGCGTTTTTACGCCATCCACTTTTTTGAAATTGACATGCATATGAGGCAAAACTTTGTTCAATGCATACAGAAAACCGGCTCCGGCCAGAAAACCAATGACCGTCGGAACCACCGATATAAATCCTGTACCCTCACTCATACTGATGGCCGGGATAATCAAACTCCAGACACTTGCAGCCACCATCACACCACCCGTGAAGCCCAGCATTGCATCCATCAGGTTTTTATTCATTTTCTTGAAAAAGAACACCGACATTGCCCCCAATGCAGTGACAAACCAAGTGAAAAGTGTTGCAATCAAAGCCGCTATAACAGGGTCTAAACTTTTGAAAAATAGGACAATGCTTTCTGCCATTCAATTCAACTTTGTGTATTCAACTTCAAATTCTTCCAAATTGTGGATGTCAAGTTTGCAAACTTATAAAGTTAGACAAATCTAACAAAATTATTTCACATATATTTTAGAGAAACAATTAATATTTTTCATTGATTGAGCTTTTCCTTGAATGATTGTCCAAAAAGAATGCAACTTCTTTTTCAAAAAAGCTATCTTTGAGACCTATGGATTTGAATCATATTTTTTCGGCAACTCGTTTTGGCAAAGAATTAAGTAGTGATTTCCGAACTGCTTATCAACGCGATTTTGACCGCATTATTTTTTCTTCAGCATTCAGAAGATTGCAGAACAAAACCCAGGTTTTTCCTTTGCCCGGAAGTGTTTTTGTACACAACCGCTTGACTCATTCGCTTGAAGTCTCATCGGTGGGAAGGTCACTCGGAAATCTTGTAGGCGAATTCATTGTCCAAAAATTCAAAGACAAATTGAAGGAAGAGTCCATTCAATTCTATCGCTATGATTTGTACAATGTAGTTTCCTCTGCCTGTCTGTGTCACGACATTGGCAATCCTGCATTCGGACATTCGGGCGAGGATGCAATTGCGGATTATTTCAAAAGAAACGAAAACAGTCTTAAAAACCGTTTTACCGAGAAAGAATGGAATGATTTCATCAATTTCGAGGGAAATGCGAATGCCGTTAGGATTTTGACCCAAGTGCAGAATGGAAAATACGAGGGAAGCATAGGATTGACCTTTGCTACATTGGCTTCGATTGCAAAATACCCATGCGAATCATCGGCTACTGACAAGACGATTTTACAGCAAAAGAAATTCGGTTTTTTTCAATCAGAAAAAGAAAATTTTAAAAAAATCACAACCCGAACCGGGATGATTTGTGAAACCGAAAGTCCGTTGGTCTATCGCAGACATCCTTTTGTTTGGTTAGTGGAAGCTGCAGATGACATTTGCTACAACATCATCGACCTGGAGGATTCTCATCGTTTGGGCATCATCAGTCACAAAGAATGTGCAACGCTGTTGCTTGAACTGATCAGTGCGTTGGACAAAAATGGAAAAGACAGTCTGAAAGACCGCCAGCATCTTATCAAAGACAAGAACGAGAAAATTTCATTTTTGAGAGCAAAAACCATCAGTCTGCTGATTTCAAAAACAGTGGAGGCCTATCAAAATAATTTTGATGAAATACTCAACGGAAGCCTGAACAAATCGTTGATGAAATTGATTGACGACAGTCGGGGTGCATTGAAAGTGTTAAAGGAAATTGAGGCTTTTTCGGTCGAAAATATTTACAACCATTATTCGGTAGTGGAAATTGAAAACGCAGGCTACAATGTGATGTATGAGCTGCTTTCTCATTTTGTGGAACCGGTGTTGAAAACCGACAGAACACAGGCCGAAAGCAAGGCAGTCAAATTGATGCCTGCTCAGTTTCTCTATGAAGAAGCTTCGGATTACCAGAAAGTTCTGGGGGTGCTGGATTTTGTATCAGGCATGACCGACAATTACGCCACTGAATTATACAAAAGAATAAAAGGAATAGAAATCGGGATGAGAAGATGATTTTTGACCCCAATTCAGGGCCTCGCAATGTTTCCTTTGATGAGCCATGAAAAAGCTTGTTGAAAATAAAATGCTAAAAAAAAATCAAAAAATCAGAAAAATGTGTAGTTTTACATTTAAATTAGCTTACAAACACATATAAATTTGAAAGTCAATTATTAATAAAAGCCCAACCAGCAACCTATACTAAAACAATTTTCAAAAACAATTGAGCACATGAAGAGATTTTTACTTTTTTTAGTATTAGGTTGCACTCAATTGCTGTATGCACAGACTGCAGACGAAATTAAAAAAATCACGGCAGATTACGACACACAAAAACTACAATCACTGAGCGAACAGTTTCACTTGCAATTTAAGAAAGACAAGGAATATGTGCTCAAGAAAGCGGCTGAACTCAATATCCCGCTTACCATTGAAGAAGACGGCAGATATGCAGAACTTCAAAAAATTCTTCCCGACGGGACACCTATTTATTATACTACTTTTAATGCTGACGCAGCCCGTTCTACCCGTACCAATCATCTCAATAATGGTGGTTCACTCGGTCTGAACCTCATGGGACAGAATATGACTGCGCATATTTGGGATGCTAAACTAGCGAGAATTACCCATCAGGAATATGACGGCCCGGGTGGTACAAACCGTTATTCAAACGGAGACGGCTCATCCGGAACCCATTACCATTCTGCTCATGTTGCCGGAACGATTATGGCATCGGGCGTGCAGGCGCAGTCAAAAGGAATG
>JAQVKJ010000182.1 GCA_028694715.1 Weeksellaceae bacterium
ATATTATATACTTTATCCGATTCAGATTTCACTTGATTAGCTCTTCCCAAGATGGCCGCGTAGGCAGAATCGGTTTCTGCTTTGGTGGCGATATTTTGGTAAAAAGTTGTATTGTTCTCATTGGTCAATTGGGATGAATCATCCAATGTTACGGTTATGTCTTCAAAAGATCTGAGAACCTGACGGTCGACATTCATGGCCATCATAGCGATGAACACGATGTACATCAGGTTAATCATCTTTTGCCGTGCTGCTTTTCCTCCTCCTTGTGCCATTTTTAAAAATGTAGAATATTAAACATTGTGTGAGTTTTAGAAATTATTCAATTGATTAATTCCCTTTCATAGCAGACAACATACCTCCGTAAACCTTGTTCAGGTTGTTTACGCTTTCAGACAAAGCAAGCAGTTCCTGCTGAAACTTCTTGGTTCCATCAGCATTGGCTTGCATTTCATTGATAAATTGTTGATTTAATTCTACTTGTTTTTGGCCACTTTCTAACTGCACCTGATACAATGCATTCAGAGATTCCATGTGATTTGCAGCAAGTGCAAGCTGGTCTCCGTACTGTTGGGTTGCCGCAGCAGCACTGGTGGTTTTATTGATTTCGTTCACTGCAGAACCAAAGTTTTCAATGCCGGTTCTCAATTTTTCCATCAACGAAACATCCAGTTTGGCTTCGTTCAACATTTTGTCAAGTTTTTGAGAGAGAGAGACATTGTCTGATTCGTCAGCCAATGCAACAGCCTTAGACTTTCTTGCTACAGGTGAGCTTGCATCGAGAAGCTCGGGATAGGCTTTCTCCCAATCGTATGCACCTTGTGGTTTGTCCAGTGCAAATACGAGGAATACGATTACTTCCATAATCATCCCGATTGCGAGAACCGTTGAACCATCCATTCCCAGGAATGAATAGTGGTTAATTTTACAAAGCGCACCTCCAATAACGACTGCTGCTCCGAAACTGTAGAAGAAGTTCAGTAAGACTTCCTTTTTTGTTGCTTGAATTGCCATAGTCTAAAATAAATTTGTGTTAATTAAATAATAGTGTTAATTGTCCTTTATCTTCTTTTTTTTCTGTATTTGATTTTTGATCCTTCAGGGAAAGATTGTACGGTTCTGAAGCCGATAAAGCTTCGTGCGGAATCTTTGTGTTCCCAGTCTCTGGAACTGGACATCAGCATGTATCCGATGTCCTTCCATGAACCGCCTCTCACTGATTTTTTGTCACTTCGTTCTCTGGCAAGGGTTGGGTTCAGCGTAGAACTCATTTGGTAGAATGCTTTGTCATATGGTGATACTGTCCATTCTGCTACATTTCCAGCCATGTCGTACAGTCCAAATCCGTTGGCGTGGAATGTTTTTACCGGAGCTGTGTACATATAACCTTTGCCTTCTTCTTCGATGTAGTCACCTCTTTTGGGTTTGAAGTTGGCCAAATAGCAGCCTCTGTCGTCGGTCAGGTATGGGCCGCCCCATGGATAGGGTGCATCTTGCAGACCTCCCCGGGCTGCGTACTCCCATTCGATTTCATTGGGCAAACGGTATGCGATTACTTTCTGAGGTGAGTCTTTACTTCTTCTTCTGGAAGCCAGATAGTCATTTTGTTTTTTGGTTCTGAATGCACAATATGCCATGGCTTGATTCCAGTTGACACCCACTACAGGATAATCTGAATAGGCTTCGTGCCAGAAGTAATTTTCGTGCATGGGATCATTGTAGGCGTAGTTGAAATCTCTCACCCAAACAGTTGTATCGGGATAAATTGGGACAACTTCCTGGTGTCTGAAGTCCACCCTGAATGAATCGGGGTTGTTGGCTTCTTTGGCAGCGCTTTCTTGGTCGATCCAAGTGTATTTGAATTTCAGTTTTCTGACATCAATCAATCTTTCGTCATTGAATCTTTCTTCAGGTGGATAATAGAGTGCGTCGATGGCTTCGGCATAGTCCACATCCGGATACTCGTATTTGTTCCACATCAGGTCAACATTCCAGTTCAATTTTCGCTGTTCTGCATAATCACCTTCTCTTCCGGTGGATTTAGAGGCAACATATTCGTCCCAAGGAGTAGATTCACCATCTTCACTTCCTGAGATGTATTTGTAGGCGGCAATGCCTTCTTCGGCACCTGATGAACCTGTTGTGGGGTCAAACCCAAGGTCTGATGCTTTGTCGGCAAGCATGGTTCGGGCGATTGAATCGCGAACATACTCCACAAATACATGGTACTTTGAGTTGGTGGTTTCGGTATCGTCCATAAAGAAACCTGAAACGGTTACAGTCCTCACGGGAGCCGAATTATCAAATGTAAAATCGTAGTCAGTTTGTCCGAGAACAAATGCGCCACTCGGTACAGGCACCATTCCTTTCGGACGCTGTGGTGTCCAGGAACTCGATTTTTTGCCTACAATCTGGCCATCGTCCTTTCCTCCTCTTCCTTTTTTCAACATCTTACAGGAAGTAAGAGACAAGGATAAAATGATAACTACTGCCAATGCTTTCTTCATCCTAATTTTTTTAAGCGTGTAAATCTATAATAATTTTACAATTCCCCAAAAAATTTTATCGGGCATTTAGCTTAACGGTCAATTTAACCTTTTATTGTAGTTAAAATAACTTTTTATAAGCTTTCCACCATCTGTGTGGAATTTTGCCCTTGAGCGAATTTTGGTAATCTTCTGAGGAACAAGGTATGATATGTTGTACCGATGGCAAGGCTTCTTCATTGCCCAGTTCCAACCACCACTGGTCTGACATGATGACACGATAAAAAACCAGTTCTTGCTCAGCCATTTGCACTCTGAAAGTTTCATAACTCTTCTCATTCTCAAAAACAATATCTCCGGCTGAATGATTTTTCCCCTCTATGAAATACCAAATAATTTCTGCCAGCAATAAATTGTCCGGCAGTATGTTTTTCGCTTCAAAGTTATAAACGCCAAACGACCTGACTTTATTGTTTATGCCCGCATATCTTGCAAGTGAGCATATCTCCCGCGCACTGAAGCCATTGGGTGACTGCCTTGCAGTTGATTGAAAATCAGAATGCTGCAATGACTCCAGATTCATCATCACCATGTCAGAATTTCTTAGTTCGGGTTCGGCTTCCTGAATTTTTTCTGTGAGAATTCCCAGTCGTTTGACTTCAAAGTTGAGTTCTTCCATCAAATCGAGTTCCTCTTGGGCAACAAAATATGTTTGATGGCCCAAATGAGTGTAGTCAAAAAGTGAATGCGGGTCTGTGGTGATAATTTTGCTCAAATAATTGAATTCCGATAATTCTTCAGAATCATTTCCCAGTCTGAAACGGTTGTCGACACAAGTCAGATTTACTTGGTGGGTCACCGAATCAAAAGCCCTGAACTGCCAGTATGCCAGCACCGGATCATCACCTATTATTATCAAGGTGCATTTCTTTTTGAGCAGTTCTTGCTGAATTTTCAGAAATGCAAAATAGGTGTCCTCAGCTGTTGCACCTGGCAATAGGTCGCCCAAATCTCGTACTTTCAGTTGCCAGTTGCCCATCTTCAGGGTATAAAACTGTCTTCTGAATTGATCAACTGCAGCTTCTGCACTTTTGTTGTTGTTTTTGTAAACACCAATGATGACGATTGAATTTTCATCTACAGCATTGTCAAAGTCAATGTTGCTGCCGATTGCAAATAAATCGAGTTCGGCTGCAAACTGTCTGAGTTCGTCAGAAACCGGAGTCAGGAATTGGTCTGTCATTTCCTTTTGATGGTGGGTTTTTGTTGTTCAATGATTTTCTTCACATCATCGAGTTTCAGTTTTTTCACATCCACCTCTTTTGCAAGTTCGATCTTTGTTTTTCCCTTGATGATATTGTGTCTGCCCCATCTTGCTTTCTCTATCCTTATACCTTCTTCTTCCCAATTCTGAACCACTTTTTCTGCTTCTTTTTTCAGTTTGTTAGCAATGAGTTCGTTGATGTCTGTTTGTGTCAAATTATCGAAATCATATTTTTTTGACACATTAATGTAGAGGTTACCCCATTTTATAAACGGACCGAATAGATCGGAAGAGCGT
>JAQVKJ010000183.1 GCA_028694715.1 Weeksellaceae bacterium
ACGACTTTCAGAACCACAATCTGACGCTCTAACCAGCTGAACTACAGCCACCGTTTAATTGCGAGTGCAAATATACTCTTTTTCCGATTTAAAATAAAAATTTTAGACAATCCCTTCAAAATCTTTCAACCCCAAATAGCCTTTCAGCATAAAGCCTTCACCGGCTTGCGTTCCGATGAGCATACCCAAATCTCTCGCACGGTTTTCAATGCTTTGCTGGAAGAGTTTCGAAGAAATTGGCGTCTCCGGTTCATCGCTTTCCGGGTCAAAGAATTGCGTTTTATAAGCGGCAACGGCTTCATTTTTCTTTTCGATGAATCCTGTTACATCCAAAACAAAGTCCGGTTGCAGCGGATACCACTGAATGAAATGAAAAACATGTTTTGGTCGCCAAGCCTGCTGGCCGGTTTCAATCTTGCGCAAACCTGATAGGAAACAAGCTTTCTCCCCCAAGTCAGCTCCTTTGCCGTGGTCGATGTGGCGGTCTTTCATTGCGTTGGCCAGCACTATTTCGGGTCTGTATTTTCTAAGGATTTTAATGATTTCCATTTGATGTGCTTCATCATTCACAAAAAATCCATCGCGGAAACCAAGGTTTTCCCTGAATTCAACGCCGAGGATTTGTGCTGCTTCCGCTGCTTCTTGTTTTCGGGTTTCAGCCGTACCGCGGGTGCCGAGTTCGCCCTTGGTCAAATCAAGGATACCGACCTTTTTGCCTTCGGCCACCATTTTTGCAACAGTGGCTCCGCAGCCTAATTCAACATCGTCGGGATGCGCGCCTATGGCCAATATATCGAGTTTCATTTGGAATGATTTATTCATTACACTTCAAAATCAGGATTGTTTTTCAATCCATTTGGTGATTTTTGAACTTTCGGGTTTAGTGACCGAATAGAAATAATCCTCCAGCGTACCATCTTCGTTGATGATGTATTTTTGGAAATTCCATTTCACCGAAGAACTCTTTTTGCCGTTCAGTTCTTTTTGGGTCAGAAACTGATAGATGGGTGCCATTTCATCGCCGGTCACATGAATTTTGCTCATCATCGGAAAGCTGACTCCGTAATTGAGTTGGCTGAATTCAGCAATTTCCTCGTTGCTGCCCGGATCCTGTTGTCCAAAATCATTGGAAGGAAAACCAATCACCACAAAACCCGATGATTTGTATTTTTGGTACAATGCTTCCAAGCCTTCAAATTGAGGGGTGAAACCACATTTGGAGGCGGTGTTGACAATCAGTATTTTTTTGCCTTTCAATGCAGCGAAATCAAAATCATTTCCATTGATGTCTTTGACTTTGTAATCATATATCGTATTCATAGTCAGTGTGTTTTGAGATTTGCAATTTGTGAAAATACAAAGGAATGCTATTATAAAATATGGTTTCATGAATTATGCCTTTTCTATGTTTTTAATTTTTTTATTTGGCATCGCCTCTAATTTTTTGCTTCTAAAATAAGCAATCAGTGACAAAGCAGCCATGGATGCTGCGGTGATGTAAATCCAATTGGGCACCGGAATGGGATCGCCTGCTGCATAGGAATGCAAACCGACTAAATAATAATTCACCCCAAAATATGTAAAAATAATCGACCAAATGGCCCACATACTTCCGATGTTGAAAGCCAATCTTCCTCTTAGTCCGGGTACCAATCTAAAATGAAGAACGATGGCATAGAAGATGACCGAAATAAATGCCCAGGTCTCTTTGGGGTCCCAACTCCAGTATCTTCCCCAGCTTTCGTTGGCCCACATTCCGCCGAGGAATGTCCCGACAGTGAGTGTGAAAATGCCGATTTCAGCTGCCATTTCGTTAACGATTGTTAATTCCTTGATGGAATGCTGGATTTTTTTTGTGGGTTTGATTGAAATCATAATCAATGAAATCACCGCAATGACAGCCGACAATCCAAAGAATCCGTAGCTCGAAGTAATGATGCCCACATGCACCATCAACCAATAAGATTTGAGTACCGGTTCAAGTGGTGTAATTTGAGGGTCGAGCATGGAGCCTCCATGTGCGAATCCCATCATAATCATTGCCACCAATGCACCGGCAGCAGGAATAAATGCATTCCTGTTTTTGTACAGCAACAAACCAGAAAATACGCCAACGGCTGAAATAAATACAATGGCCTCGTATCCGCTGCTCCATGGGGCGTGCCCCGACAGGTACCAACGAACGCCCAATGCAATCAGGTGGACAAGCAGAACCGTCACCATGAGTCCAATCAGGATTTTGGTGATGCCCTGAATGATTTTACCTGTTTTTTTACCTGCATCTGTCAGCACTCCGGCAAAAGCAAATCCAACGAGCAAGAAGCCGAGGATGCTATACGAAATCATCAACCACAAAAACAGATTTGCTTTGTTGTACATTACCTCCAGATTGATTTTGGCAGCAGGCGGCACCACATTTTTGCCCCATTCATGTTGGTAGTCATTGATGGCAGCCAATTTTTCGTCAGATTCCTTCCAATCACCTGTTTTCAGACTGTTCTTCAGTGCATCAAAATAATCAGTGATATAATCAAAAGCGGTCCTGTTGATTTCGACCGGACTTTCTTCAGTACTGTAGATCCAACTTGTCCAGGTTTCGCTCAAATCGTTTTTGATGGGAATAATTTTTGTGTAATACCCCAAAACGATGTTGTTGAAAATATTGAATCTCTCCGTCACATTGATAACTTCTTTGTCGTAATTTGACTGTTCTGCCTGTCGTTTGCTAAAGGCTTCATTGTATTGGTCTTCAAGAATGTATCTCCCGGTTTCAATGTTCATTAAATTTGCGTAAGTGGTGTAGCCGTCTTTGTTTGCTTTGGTTTGTTGCATGAGTGCATCACCACCTTTAGTGCCCACTTTGATGAAGGGTGCGTCAATCCACTGTCCAGGATCGATTTGCATCGAAAGGAACCATTGTTCTGCGCTAATGGTTTTGCCGTCAGTGGTTTTGTAACTGTCTTTTTTATATATTTTTCTTATCAAATCCAGTACATGGGTGTTCATTGGCTTAATTCTGCCCTGAAAATCCTGAACCATCAGATGACCAAATTTATCAGCATGTACGGGGTCAATGACCGCATTACCCAATTCTCCTGGTTTTGCAAATTGAGCTGCAGGATTCATGTCTGTGTGCGCATGATTCTCAGTTGTCTCGACCTGAGGTTGAACCGAATCTTGTGCCATTCCAACGCCAGTTAGCAATAGGAACGGAATGAGTATAACCGATTTGCGGTGCATTTTCTTTAATCTTTCATTGAGTTTTGAAAAATGTGTTCCTTTCCAGAAAAGTGTCACAAACATTCCGGTGAACAGAAAGAAATAACCGAGGTAAGTGATGTTGGTTCCCCACCAGTCAGCGTTTACTGAAAGTATGGTACCACTTTCATCGGGATAATAACTCGCTTGAAAGAATCTGTATCCGCGATAGTCCATTACATTGTTCATGTAGATGTGATGTGGTGTTTCTATACCTTTGTCGATAACGGTGATTTCACTTTCATAAGAGGATGGATTGTTAGAGCCCGGATATTTTTCCATGATAAAATCATCGCATCTGATAGAAAACGGAGTAGTGATAATTTTGGAGCCAAAGCCCACTGAGACATTTAAACCATTGATTTTCACATTTCTGCTGTAGCCGGTGATTCCTCGTCCTCCCGTTATCAAGAGTGTGTCTTTTTCTTCGCCCGAACTGAGTTCAACCAAAATCTTGTTGGGCAGGTTTTTGTCCATCTGATTGGTTTTGTCCCCTTTGTAGTAAACAACTTTTCCTTTGAAAGCATTTGCAGGAATGATAAAATTGGTGTTGTTGATGGTGTATAGGGTTCTGAAATTTAGTTCTTTTGGATCATTTATAGCGATGGTTCCGGATTGTTGCGCGAGCAGTGCAGAATCAGTGACCACACCCACACCTTGCCCAGCCATGCTCATAAATTGACCCTCAAAGGGAGAATTGATCCAGAGTTTTCCTTCGTGTTCGATGAACTGCACTGAACCTTCAATGGGGTTGTTGAAA
>JAQVKJ010000184.1 GCA_028694715.1 Weeksellaceae bacterium
TTCAAGAGAATTTGTTGGCGTAAACTCACTTGGAAAAATAATATTCACTTCAAAGTTTGAATATGGGATAGGAAATCCATTCGTTTATAATCAAGAAGTTTATGTTAATGATGGGAAAGGAAGGTTGTTTAAAAAAAACATAAAATGAATTCCAATATTTGGTAATGTAATTACATGATTTTACTTTAATTAAAAACCCGAATTTCTATTCCCCCACCAAAACCCCCGAAACATTCCATACCGAAAAGCTGTTGCCCTCTGGTTTCCCCTGCGGAATTTGTACCTTGATTTTATGTTTGCCTGCTTCTAAATCACCCAAATCAATGAGGTAAGCATTGGTCAGCGTTCCCGGACACCAGTTGGAACGGCTGTAATCCGAAGACGACAATCCGTTTCTGAAATTTCCGGAAACCGGATTGTAAAGTCGGTATGCACCACAATCCTCACGCCAAGGAATCATATCAAAAACCACTCGTTCGTCCAGCAAAACCGTGTTTTTCTTTCGCAGAAATTCATCACCGTTTCCCCAGCCGCCATGTCCGGTGGTGATGTATTTCAAATGAGCGTTTTTTAAATCTTCTTTTAATTCAAATTCAACCTCAAGCCCTTTTTCGGAATCAAACAAAGTTGAATATTCCTGACCGGCCATTTCCATGATATTCAGTGTGTTGAACAATGGGATTGCTTTTTTCAGTGCTTCTTCTGAAGCTTCATTCTGATGGATGCTCACATTCAGCGAAACCAAATGACCGCCTTTGTCATAATTCCCAATGAAAACCCCGATGAACACTTCTTTTTCTGACAATAAGGAGCCATAATCCGAAATCTCCTGACGATAATAGACCGAATCCTGCCAGTTTTTATTTTTCAAACTCACCCTTTCGTTGAAATGTTTCACTCCGAAAGGCGTGAAAAACCGCATCAGTTCCACCGGTGGTTCATAATCTTTTGTCGCCGCAATCCCTTGGTATTTTTTGCCGTTTCCGTTTTCATAAACCGGAAGTTTTTCAATGCCATTTTGCAGCGCATCCAGAAATGAGACAGGTTTTTCTGTGGGAATTAAAAATACACTGCCCGTGCGGTCATAGGCATCTCCGTTGGATTGCTCGGTGAGGTCAACGAAAATTTGTGCATTGGAATTCAGTTTTGGAAACCGGATTTTCTTCACGACCACCGTTCCGTTTGCAAAGCGCATGACGCCTGTTTTTGGTTCAAATTCATCCGAAAAATGAATCTGTTGATTACTGAAAACTTCCAAGTGGGTAAATCTTGCCCGCCAGATTTTATCCTGATAATCCATCTTTTTTAGCATTTCTACCTGTGCTTGAGCAAAGGATTCATCTAATTTGAAATTGTTTTTTTCGATTTTCACTGCTTGGGTCACAAAATTTCCGTTTCTCACAATTTCGAGCACCAGCCCCAATTCTGCACCCAGAATATTAGGAGACGCCTTCATTGGAATTTGGTCGGTGTACCAGATTTCAATGGTGTTAGAATTGACAATGGTTTTCGCCATTTTGCATGTATGACCCAAAATGGTTTTGGTTTGGTCGGTGAATTCAAAAGTTTGTTCAGAAATTGAGGTGGTATCAAGCATTCCGACGGTTTCATCAGGATTCAGAAAAGCGATTGGGTTGAAACTTTTGTTTGTGGTATTCACAAAAGTCATTTCTACCGGGAAATCGGATTTTTGACTGAGCGCATTTTTGCTGCTTATCAGGAAGTTAGTTCCGTCAGAAACGACCCAAATGGGATTTTGATTTTCGTCTTTCTGTCCGTTGTAACTAACTTCGTAAATGATTTTGCTTAATTTTTCTGATTTGAAATTGATTTGACCTAAGGCAAATCCGTTCAATAGAATCAGCAATAAAAAAAGATGTGAGAATTTCATTCTGATGGAATAGACGATGGCAAACTTACGATATTTCTGAAATCTATTTTCTTGTGCTTTAGAATTATTTATCATTCGGGCTATCGCTAAAGTTTTATACTTTTACGGTCTAAATCAATTCGAATGAATACTGCGGTTTTTGAATGGATTGGCTATTCGGCTTCACTCTTTGTTGTGCTTTCGTTTGTTGTGAATCAATTAAGGCAGGTGCGAATCATCAATATGATTGGTTGTGTCTGTTTTGTGATTTACGGCATTTATTTCGAGGCATGGCCGGTTGTAATTCCGAATGCGTTGGTCACTTTTATTCAACTGTATTTTCTGCTGTTCAAAGACAAACAACAAGCAAATGGCTGAACAAAGAATCATTGCCTCGGTCAGTAACAATTATCAGGGAGATCAGCGGGTCCAAAAACAAATGAGGTCGTTGAAGAAGTTCGGATTTTCACCTGAAGTCATTGCTACGACTCTGAGAGGCAGTCCGAAATTGAATTTTGATTATCCTGTGCATATTCTCCAGCTTTCGAACGAAAAAGGGATGCGCATGTATTTGGAATTCAATCTAAAATTGTTTTTTAAGTTGTTGAAAATCGCTAAAAAGGGAGACATACTTTTGGCCAATGATGTGGATGCGGCTTTGCCCAATTATTTGGTTTCCAAAATCAAAAAACAGCCACTGGTTTTTGACAGTCATGAAATTTTCTCTGAACTGCCTTCGCTTGCCGACAGAAAATTCAAAAAGAAAATATGGAAAATTTTAGAATCCAATTTGTTACCTAAGATGAAATATTTTTATACCGTCAGTGAGGGTTATGCAGATTGGTTTGAGAAAGAGTACGGAAACCGACCTGAAATTATCCGAAATGTGCCTGAAATATCTTCTTCTAAGGGTGCTGAACTTACCGTAAAACTGCCTGAAATTGATAAGGATGAAAGATTATTGATTTATCAGGGTGCCATCAATCTGAGCCGTGGCATTGACAAAATGATTGTGGCCATGCAGTGGATTGACCATGCGCAGTTGTGGATTGTTGGCGAAGGTCCAAAAAAATCTGAATATGAAAAACTGACTGATGAGCTGAGATTGAACCAAAAGGTGAAATTCATCGGTGCTGTTTCACCTGCTCAATTAAAACTGATTACGCCCAAGGCCGATTTGGGTTTCAGTTTGGAGGAAGATTTGGGAATCAGTTACAGATACGCGCTTCCCAACAAAATTTTTGATTATATGCATGCGGGAGTGCCCGTTTTGGGAACAGATTTGCCCGAAATCAAAAAAACCATTTTGGAATACAAAACCGGGAAAGTAGTTGACAATCACTCGCCCGAACGAATTGCAAATCAAGCCAATGAATTGCTGTCAGAAGGGAAGGAGGCGTATGCTGAAAATCTGAGAAAAGCCGCTTTGGTCTTTAACTGGGCCAATGAAGAAAAGAAACTGCAGGAAATTTTTTCGGTTTTCAAAACCTGAATCAGGGAATGTAGAGTGTTTCGGGTGCTGTATTGAAAACTTTACCGTCCTCACATTTAATGGTAGTGGATGGGAATTTTCTGATGATGGTATAATCGTGCGTAGCCATCAGCACCGCCACATTTTTTTCTTTTGACAAATCATGTATCAAACTCATGATTTCTGTGGATGTTTCTGGGTCGAGGTTACCGGTAGGTTCGTCAGCCAGAATCAGTTTGGGGTCGTTGAGCAATGCCCTTGCGATGGAAATCCTTTGTTGTTCACCCCCTGACAACCGAAAAGGCATCATTTTCTTTTTGGAAATCATTCCCACACTTTCCAGCACTTCGTCAATGCGGTCGTTGATTAGTTTTTTGTCTGACCAACCGGTTGCTTTCAGTACGAAGGCGAGGTTTTTTTCCACATTTCTGTCGAGCAACAATTGGAAATCCTGGAACACAATTCCCAAATGTCTTCTCAAATGTGGAATCTTGCCGGTTTTCATTCCTTTCAACTCCATGCCTACGACTCTTCCGTAGCCTTCGTTGAGTGGGAGTGCGCCATACAGGACTTTGAGCAAACTGCTTTTTCCGCTTCCGGCTTTACCTATCAGATAAGCAAACTCTCCTTCTTTCAATTCAAAATCCACATTGCTCAGTACCAGATAGTTGCGCT
>JAQVKJ010000185.1 GCA_028694715.1 Weeksellaceae bacterium
GCTGAAAACCAAATTCAGAAAACCTCTGATTGTTTTCACCCCAAAAAGTCTATTGCGTCATCCCATGGCAACTTCTACAATGGAAGAACTATCTGACGGAGAATTCCATACCCTATTTGACGACCCAGATGCAAATCCAGACAAAGTGGACCGACTTGTTTTTTGTCAGGGTAAAATCTATTATGATTTACTGAAAAGAAAACAAGAACTGAATGCTGAAAATACAGCCATCGTCAGGCTGGAACAGCTTTATCCACTGGACAAAGAAAAAATCAATCAACTGCTGGAGAAATACAAACAACACAAAAGATTGATTTGGGCCCAGGAAGAACCCGAAAACATGGGATGTTGGTCACATTTACTGCTGAAATTAAGAGAAATTCAGTTTGAACTGATTGCACCCATCGAAAGTGCTGCCCCCGCTTCGGGCTCACACACAGCATTTGAAATGGAGCACAATGAAATTATCAATAAAGTTTTTGAATAAATTAGTTTAATAAATACTAAACAATATGGTATTAGAAATGAAAGTTCCCTCACCGGGAGAATCAATAACAGAAGTCGAAATAGCTGCGTGGCTTGTGAAAGACGGTGACTATGTGGAAAAAGACCAGGCGATTGCCGAGGTGGATTCAGACAAAGCAACACTTGAACTCCCTGCTGAGGAAAGCGGTATCATTACCCTGAAAGCCGAGGAAGGCGACACCATTGAAGAAGGCCAAGTGGTTTGTCGCATTGATACTTCTGCTGCCAAACCAGACAATCAACCTCAAACCAAAACTGAAGAATCTACTGAGAAAATCGCTGAAAAATCAGAAGAGAAAAAGACAGCATCCCCCAAACCTGTTGAATCATACGCAACCGGGACTCCTTCGCCTGCTGCCAAAAAAATTCTCGATGAAAAAGGCATTCCTGCAACATCGGTTACAGGCACCGGCGTGGGTGGTAGAATCACGAAAAATGATGCCGTACAAGCACAGACAGCCGCCATGGGAACTCCTGGTGGAGCTGGCAGAAATTCGGAGACCACAAAACTTTCGATGCTCAGAAGAAAAGTAGCGGAAAGATTGGTCGCAGCCAAAAATCAAACCGCCATGTTGACTACCTTCAACGAAGCAAATATGACCCCGATTTTCAAGCTGAGAAACGAATACAAAGAATCATTCAAAGCCAAACATGGTGTGAGCCTCGGTTTCATGTCGTTTTTTACCAAAGCGGTTATCAGGGCCTTGCAGATGTATCCGGATGTGAATTCAATGATTGACGGAGACTACAAAATCACCTATGATTTCTGCGACATTTCAATTGCAGTATCAGGCCCCAAAGGACTGATGGTACCTGTAATTAGGAATGCTGAAACACTTTCTTTCAGAGGAATCGAAGCCGAAATAAAAAGACTGGCCACCCGTGCAAGGGATGGAAAAATTACCGTCGATGAAATGACCGGGGGAACCTTCACCATTTCAAACGGAGGCGTATTTGGCTCTATGCTCAGCACACCGATTATTAATCCTCCACAATCTGGGATTCTCGGCATGCACAACATCATCGAGAGACCTATAGCAGTGGACGGGAAGGTTGAAATTCACCCAATGATGTACATTGCGCTTTCCTATGACCACAGAATTATCGACGGGCGCGAATCGGTTGGCTTTCTCGTCGCTGTCAAAGAAGGACTCGAAGATCCGGTCAATCTGTTGATGGACAACAACCCAATAAGAGCATTGGAATTATAAAACCATTATTCAATCAACCCAAATGGATGTCATATGACATCCATTTTCTTGTAAAACAATTTAAATACATACTGAATTTGTAATATTTTTAATGAATGAAAAAAAACAGCCCCATTGGCGTATTTGACTCAGGTGTGGGCGGATTGACAGTCGCCAAAGAAATCAAAAGACTGCTTCCCAACGAAAGCATTATTTATTTTGGCGACACCGAACATCTACCCTACGGGGATAAATCGAAGGAGACCATCACAAAATATTCGGTTAAAATCACTCGTTTTCTGGCCAAATGTAAATGCAAAGCAATCGTTGTTGCATGCAATACAGCGACCTCTAACTCTATTGATGAAATCAAAACGGCCGCAGGAAAAATTCCTGTCATCGATGTAATATCGCCCGTTGCCAAAAAAGTCGCTTTCGAGCTGCACCAGAAAGTAGGACTGATTGCCACCAAAGCCACCGTTGAATCTCATGCCTACAAAAAATCCATCAAAAAATTAAACAAACACATCAAAGTCGTGGAACTCGCCACTCCTCTTCTCGTACCCATCATTGAAGAGGGCTTTAGAAACACGCCCGTTTCCAAAAGCGCCATAGACACCTATTTGTCCTACAAGAAATTTGAAGACATTGACAGCATTATATTGGGATGCACTCACTATCCATTGATTCAAAAAGAAATAGAAATTGCATTTAAAGGAAAAGTCAAGGTGGTGAATTCTCCACTGATAGTAGTAAATGAATTGATTCAGAGACTTGAAAATGAAAATTTACTGGCAGATACTGCTGAACCAGAATATCGCTTCTATCTTTCAGATTATACAGATAATTTCATCTCACTCGCCAGAAGTTTTTTTGGCAAATCAATTTCACTTGAGAAGAAAAGTCTTTGATACACAGTAATTTATTGTTTAAATAAATTTTGAAATGTAGATGTTGAACTCTAAATATTTGTTAGTTTTTTTTTGGGTATGAAAATTATATTTATCTTTACCCTGATTAATTTAAACCATCCTTAACCATGAGAAATTTTTTATTCGTATTCATCTGTTTTCTGGGATTTCATTCCATTCTCTTTTCACAGCAGCTTGAAACACTAAATTATGAAAAATCAGATGTCCTCCTTAGTGGAATCGACCTTTCTGAAAACTGGAAAACAGAATTGGTTTACAACACAATTCTTGTCACCAACGGAAGCATTAAAAACAACTCCAATAAAAACTACAGAGGTCTGATACTTAAGATGTTTCTATTGCCTTCTGAAGACATCATTGACCCTGGATTCTTCAAAGGATACAAAATGACTGAGGCCAATTTTAATGTACTGAACAACAAATCAAGTCTGATCGGTATCAAAATTCAAAGCGAGGTCAACCAGATTCCACCAAACGGACTATACTTGCCGGCACTCATCATGACCAACAGAAGTGGTAGAATCATGAGCTTCAGAGTGCTCGATGACATTGTTAAATCTGAAGATGGCATCTTGTATATCACCGGGAAAACACAAATGGAACTGCCTGATCCAGGAATAGAACAAGCCAAAGCGACCGAAGAAACAGCTGTAGAACCCGTTGGTCAGGAAACGCTCAAAACACCCCCTGCGAGCGAACAGAAAAAATTCAGTACCGACCCAAATTCTGTGGTGAAAATCACCATCAAGGACGATCACTCGCTCTCGCTCGACAAACAATGGCAAGTGGAAATTCTTCCAAAAGAATTTCTGGTGAACATAAAAGGTGGAGACATTTCAAACTTAAGCGATAAAAATGTCAAAAACCTGACATTGGATGTATTCCTCACCGACAAAATGATGGATATCGTGGAAAGCGATTTCAACGGCGTTAGAATTGCTTCAGCCAATATCGGCGAAATTGATTCTTACAAGAAATACATTGACACACAAGTGAAAGCAAGTATGATTAATATTCCACAAAGCGGAACTTATCATATACTGCTGACCATTTCTGCCACCGATGAAAATGGGAATCAGGTGGTCAGAACCGGAAAGTATTTTGAAAGACCCGTGTCATTCTAAGCCACCGTATTTGCGATGGTAGCCCACAAGGAGTTCAACAAAACGACCATAAGACTGCAAGCCTTCTTGATTGTTCAATCTCAGGAAGGCTTCGTTCATTAATGCAAATGCATCGTCCGAAACATTGTCGTATTTTTCATCCAATTCCAGCTCGAACTCCCTGTCTCTTTTCATCCCTGCCTTTTTTTCCATCTTCGCTTGGCAATTCTTGATCATTTTTGCCCCAGATAATTAAAGTAGGCG
>JAQVKJ010000186.1 GCA_028694715.1 Weeksellaceae bacterium
TCACAGCACCAGCAGATGCAAAGGATGTTTTCACTATCGGCGCGGTGGATTCTAACAACAACCCTGCCGGATTCTCGTCCGACGGACCTACTTCCGACGGAAGAATCAAACCCGATGTGGATGCGTTGGGCGTCTGGGCGTCTGTCATCAGACCCGACGGCTCTATTGATTACTCGAGTGGAACTTCATTTTCATCACCCATCATGGCGGGTGCCATGGCTTGCCTGATTCAGGCTTTTCCCGAAATCCTGCCAGGCGATTTGAGGGAAAATGTGAGAAAATCTGCACACCTATATGAGAATCCTACCGCTCAGATGGGCTACGGAATTCCTGACTTTAGTGATGCTTATGAAAGGTGCCTTGGCGTTGAAGATGTTGATTTCAACTCTGTAGAAGTTTACCCCAATCCAACAGATGCGTGGCTCAATATTGTTTCAGAAGTTCCGGTCAGACAAATTCAGTTGATTTCGATGGAAGGAAAAATCGTCAGAAAATACAAACCTGTTGCACAACTTGACATCAGTGAATTGCCCAAAGGGGTGTATGTACTGAAAGTTCAGTTGGAAAATGGAAAAACCGAAATCAAAAAAATCATCAGAAAATAAATGAACAAACTGCTGTTTTTATTGGGATTTGCAATTTGTTTTTCCGGTTTTGGACAGCAAACAAACCACGACAGTGCACTTGAAAAAATCATTGGAGATGCTTGTAACTGTGTTGAATCCATTGATTTGTTCAATCGTCCATTGACCGAAATCAATCTGGAAGTCAGTCAATGCATAGACAAACAAGTGGTTGCATATCAGTTGGTTTCAAAATTAACTACTGTGGCTGTTGTTGAAAATGAAACAGAAGATAAACAGAGCAACGATATTGTTATTTCTTTTGAAAAGAATTCAGCTGAATACCAGAAAGCCTACAAAGAAATTGAACGGGAGCTATTATCGGGTTGTGAAAACATAAGCTATGTCATAGGCAACAAAGATCAGTTGGCAGAAAATTCATTTTCTGAACACCCCGAAGCAGTAAGATATTATTCCGTTGGAATCGAAGAGGCCAAGGATGGCAATTGTGAACGGGCAATTGATTATTACAAAGAGGCAGTGAGAATTGATGAGTATTTCGCCTTTGCATGGGACAACATGGGGATTTGTTACAGAAGACTGGAGATGTATGAAGATGCGATTCGGGCCTACCAAAAATCATTGTCAGTTTCGCCCAATGGAAAAATGCCTTTACAGAATTTGGCCATAACCTATAAATATATGGGTGACTATGAAAAGTCAATTGAAGCTTACCATGACATGGAAGCCGTTTTCCCAGGTGATCCTGAGGTTTATTATGGGCTTGCACTGATTTATAAGGACCATCTTGGAGATGAAGAAACCGCATTGGATTATGCCTGTCAGGCATACCTGAAATACGCAGAGCTCAAATCACCTTATCGTGTAGATGCAGAGGATTTGATTCTGATTTTGCATGAAAGATTTATGAAAGACGAGAAAGAGGAAGTCTTCCTGAGAACTCTTCAAAAACACGACATTGGATTTAATTGACATTTAGTAATTAAAAAAACCACCCGAGGGTGGTTTTTTTATATTGTCTGAGTTTTTATCCGTTCATAGAAATCAGAAATTCCTCGTTTGAATGGGTATATTTGATTTTGTCGATAAGGAATTCCATTGCTTCTAATGGATTCATGTCCGCCAAATGGTTTCTCAAAATCCACATTCGTTGCATGGTGGGTTCGTCCAAAAGCAAATCGTCTCTTCTGGTACTTGATGAAACCAAGTCGATGGCAGGGAAAATTCGTTTGTTTGAAATCTTTCTGTCCAACTGCAATTCCATATTACCGGTTCCCTTGAATTCTTCAAATATAACTTCATCCATTTTTGAGCCAGTGTCAATCAGTGCAGTGGCAAGTATGGTGAGCGAACCTCCGTTTTCAATATTTCTGGCAGCACCAAAAAACCTTTTGGGCTTGTGAAGTGCATTGGCATCCACACCACCTGACAATACTTTTCCAGAAGCGGGAGCCACGGTATTGTATGCCCTTGCAAGCCTTGTGATAGAATCGAGCAGTATCACCACATCGTGTCCGCATTCCACCATTCTTTTGGCTTTGGACAAAACGATGTTGGCTACTTTCACATGTTCGTTTGCTTCCTTGTCAAAGGTAGAAGCCACTACTTCGCCTTTTACACTTCGTTTCATGTCGGTGACCTCTTCTGGTCTTTCGTCAATCAGCAAAACAATCAGATAAACCTCGGGATGATTGGCTGCAATCGCATTGGCTACTTCTTTCATCAAAACGGTTTTACCGGTTTTGGGCTGCGCTACAATCATTCCCCGTTGCCCTTTGCCTATGGGTGCAAACAAATCTAAGATCCGGGTGGATAGCGTTGCGTCTTGCCCGGCCAGATTGAATTTCTCATCCGGAAATAAAGGTGTAAGATGTTCAAAAGAAATCCGGTCTCTCACAAAGTCAGGACTTCTTCCATTGATGGCAATAATTTTAATCAGTGGAAAATATTTCTCACCTTCCTTCGGCGGACGAACTTCACCGGTGACAGTGTCGCCGGTTTTGAGCCCAAAAAGTCTGATTTGAGACTGTGACACATAAACATCATCTGGAGATGAAAGATAATTAAAGTCTGAAGAACGCAGAAAACCGTAATTGTCAGGCATGATTTCGAGTACGCCTTCGGTTTCAATGATTCCATCAAACTCGTAATTTGACGCACGGTATTTATTTTTCTCAGAATATTCCTGCTGGGGTCTGTTTTTCCCATGATGATTGTTACCGTTATTGGACTGAGAAGTGCCATTTTTTTGTTGATGACCGCTATCGTTGTTATGAGGTTTTTTCTTGTTATGGAAATGACTGTTTTTGGATGTCTCTACCGACTGCTCTTCAGTCTTTAGACTCTGTGCAGGTTTGTTACTTTCGTCTTTTATTGGTTCTTTTACTACATGAACAACTTTTTCCTCCAATGCTTTCTCTGTCTCCTTCTTGGGTTGACCCTGTTTCGGCTCCGGTTTTCTGCCCTGCTTTTTTTGTTGTGGCTTTTTTTCTCTGGTTACCTCTCTTGACTCCATCTCCTGCTTTTTTTGTGCAGAGCTGTCCGCTTGATGATCCAGAATGCTGTATATCAAATCCATTTTCTTTTGTTGTTTTACTTTTTTGATTTTTAGATTTGTGGCAATCTCCTGTAATTCATCAACTTTTTTTGCTTTTAATTCATTTAAATCAAACATATAATTTTGTTGGTGTTTTATAATTCTGTTGAAATGATTGATGCCGATTGAAAATGAGTATCATAAAATTGTACTCCCGACAATGGCATATTTATAGATTGTGTAATAATTGTATTGTGAAAGGATTTTGTTAGTCTGCGAAAGTGCAAGTTTACGAATAATTTTTAAAACAAAAGACAAAAATTATTGTTAATTTTGCAACTCAATTGGAACAATGATACAAAGGAAGCAGAGTGTATTTTTGATTTTGGCCGCCGTGATTTCTGGTGTTTCGACTTGGATTGCACAATTGTGGAAAGAGATGGATGGTGAATGGGTAAAGCCAGAAGACAACATCACAGTCGGTGTTTTGTTTTTGATTTCAACTTTTTTGTCGCTGTTTGCTCTGTTTGTTTTTAAAAACAGAAAATTACAAATTCAGCTGACTTTTATGAATATAATTTTGAATTTTTTGTTAATCGGATATCTGATTTATGGTTTAACAAACTTACCCGGAGAATTTAACGATTCAGAGAAGGGTATTGGGCTTCTTACGCCTTTCGCCGTGATTGCTATGCTGATGCTGGCAAATCACTTTATAAGAAAGGACGAGAAACTCGTAAAATCTGTTGACAGGTTCAGATAGCCTTAACAACTTTTTATAGGAGTGTAAGGCAGCCCTCATGGGCTGCTTTTTTGTTTTCTCTGGGTTGACTTGATTTTTTTATTTCTAAATAAATTAAACAAAATTTCACATTTACCCCAAAAAAAAT
>JAQVKJ010000187.1 GCA_028694715.1 Weeksellaceae bacterium
AGGGGATTGTCTGTAGTCAATGACAGCACACTTTGGGTCAGCGGCAACATGGGTACCGTAGGCTTGTCTATTGATGGTGGAAAATCTTTTCAATGGGTAAATCCCGATGGATTTTCTAATCGAGATTTTAGAGCCATTGCCGCTTTTGATACAGAAACTGCCATCGTCATCGCCATAGCTTCTCCAGCAATCATTCTCAAAACCACTGACGGTGGAAAGAACTGGAGGGAAGTTTTCACTGACATTCATCCCGATGTTTTTCTAAACGATTTAAGTTTTTACGACAAAAACCCTTTGATTGGTATGGCTGTGGGAGACCCGGTGGATGGAGAAGCTTTCTTTCTGAAAACCATTGACGGTGGTGAAAATTGGCACCGGATTGACTCATCTGAATTGCCTGAATTGGCCGAAGGCGAAGCCTTTTTTGCTGCCAGCAATTCCAATTTAAAACTGATTGACGAAAATTCATTTTTTGTAGTCAGTGGTGGGACTTCTTCAGACTTGATTTTCAGTGGAGAACAAAATATTAAAATCAATTTACCCAAAACAAATTCTGACACCTCTGGTGCCAACGGAATGGATTATTCTGTAGAACAAGCCTATGGATTGATCGTTGGAGGAGATTTCATGAATCCAAAATCCTCAGCAAACAATCTGTTTATTTTTGAAATGGATGAAAACAGAAATGTCAAAATCAAAGCACCCAGCTCAGCACCAAAAGGTTACAAAAGTGGTGTAGCCCTACTCGATGGTGGTAAAGCCCTTAGCTGCGGAATGTTAAATGTCGCATTTTCAAGAGACAGGGGCCAAAACTGGGAAACAATTTCAAAAACCGGTTTTCACAGTTGTAAAAGAGCCAAATATGGCCAACAAGTTTATTTGGTCGGTACCAATGGAAGAATCGCAGTGCTGACCGATTAGTTTTCTACCAACATCAGTTCTTCTCTGATTTGACTCACAGCGGATTGCACTCCGTCGGTAATTTCTCTGACTGCGGCATGTGGCGCAAAAATTTCCTTTTTGCTTTTAGATTCATCGGCATAATTGGACAAAATAATCACAGAAGTACGGGTAGATGGATAAAAAATATTGACAGAGGGCAGCCCCTTCACATAACCCGTATGAAAATAGGCCAACGGCCCCTCACCATACATCATGATACCATCGCCGTAGCCCACTTTGGCAAAAAAATGCCTCATTCTCGTAGCGGTTTGCTGGGTCATTTTTTCAAGACTTTCGGGGCGGAGAATTTTTCCGCCAAAGAGTTGTTGGTTCCAATGGTTGATATCCACCACATTTGACAAAATACCTCCAGCGGGATTGCCAATTCCGTTTTGACTTAATCGGTCAGGCATATTGGGAACTTTTGATGGTTTGTTGCGGTTTCCGATCCAAGCACCCGCAGAATTGACGGCATCAAAGGTTTTGTTTGTATAGGTATGTTCCAGTCCGGATTGTTTGAAAAGTGTGTCCGCATTTTCTTCAAAACTTTTACCGCTTAGTTTTTCGATCAGCTTTCCAAGCATATTGTAAGCCTCGTTGGAGTAATGAAAATCAGTTCCGCTTTCAAACAACAGACCACCCCCCATGTAATTCAAACCTGAAGTATGATTGAGCAGTTGTTGGATAGTGATATTTTTGTATGAAGGATTTTTGAATTCATCCAAATAATCAGAAACTTTGTCCTCCAAACTTAGTCTCCCCTGTTCCATCAATTGAAGAATCATGACAGCGGTAAATTGTTTTGAATTGGAAGCTATTCCGAAAACTGTCAATGAATCGATTGGGGTTCCGAGATTAAAATCAGCATATCCTTGCGTTTTAAGGTACAACGAGATACTGTCCCGGTAAACAGCGATAATTCCGTTGAAATTGTATTTTGAAAAAACTGAATCCAGCTGCTGGTTGAGCAATTGTTTTTCAAATGCATTGATTGTATTTTCAACGATTTCATTGTGTTCTTTGATTTTTCGTTTCTCGGACTTGCAGTTGGTTGAAAAACAAATCACTGAGACCAACAAAAATGAAATGACATAATTTCTCATCAACTGTTTAATCTTCAATGTAATTCAATGCTTTTTCTGTATCAAATTCATCCTCCCATTTGGCAATCACAACTGAAGCCAAACAATTTCCAATCACATTCACAGAAGTTCTCGCCATGTCCATCAACTCATCGATACCAAGGATGGCTGCTATGACAAAAAGCGGCATACCGAACTGATCTGCTGTGGCTATCAGAATAATCAACGAAGCCCTGGGTACAGCTGCCACACCTTTGCTCGTAATCATCAAAGTCAAACAAATCAACAGCTGCTGCCCGAAAGAAAGATGCATTCCGGCCGCCTGAGCGACGAAGATAGAAGCCAGCGACAAATAAAGTGTCGTCCCATCCAGGTTAAAACTGTAGCCGGTAGGTACAACAAAAGAAACGATTTTGCGGGGCACTCCGAATTTCTCCATATTGGTCATTACCAGCGGAAGTGCTGCATCAGAACTTGTGGTGGCAAAAGCAATGGAAACAGGTTTTTTGATAGCTGTAAGAAATTTTCTGATGGGTATTTTGAGATAGAGTGCGATGGGTAACAAAACTCCAAGTAGAAACACGGTCAAAGCGGCGTAAAGCGTCATCAGCAACATGGCCAAATTTTTCAGAATATCCAGTCCCATGTGTCCGACAGTATAGGCCATGGCAGCACCTACACCAAAGGGCGCAAAATACATAACGATATGGGTATATTTGAACATGGTTTCGGCCAGACTCTCCATGAAATCTACCAAGGGTTTCCTTTTTTTCTCTTCTACCAAAGCGAGTCCGATTCCAAAAATCACTGCGAAGACAACAATTTGCAACACCTTATTTTCGTATATTGATTTGGCAATATTCTCAGGAAAAATATCCCTAAAAAAAGAAGTTGTCTTGAAAATCCAGTGCACATTGTCGGGCAATCCTTCGAGTTCTTTCAAGTCAGAAACGGCCGTTGCATTGGCACGGTCGGGAATTTCCATTTCAGGCACATGAGACATATCTATTCCCTTTCCGGCCTGCGTTATGTTGATGGCTGCCAGTCCGATAAATAATGCAACGGTGGAAGCAAAATAGAAATAACTCAATGATTTCCAAGCCATTCTCCCCACTTGTTTCAAATCTGAATGACCGGCAATTCCGTACACCAAGGTGGCAAACAAAATTGGGCCGACGATGGTTTTCACCAATTTGATGAACCCTTGACTCAGCGGATGAAGCGATTTGGCCAAATTGGGATAATCATAACCCATCGTAGCACCGATGACAATGCTCAGCAGAATCCAACTGGTCAGTGACCTTTTTTTGATACAGTATGGAATCAGGCTCAGAATGGAAAGCCACCTTGCGACAAACACGAGTTTGTGGGGGATATTTTCAAAGATGAAATCCAATGCAACAATGATCGCAGTCAACGAAATGACAAACATCGGAAGGAGCAGATACAGATTCTTTTTCATACGCTTTAATCGAGTCATTCTGAAAAATGTGTGAACAAAAATAAACAAATGAAAATGATATCCAATTTCCTGCTGAATTAATTCAACCGATAATTAACTACAAAACCTTGATAAACTGCAACATCAAGAGAAAATAAAAAAATAGAACCATGGTTGTGATTTTCTGAGTTGACTTAAAAAGGGAATAACAAAACAGGGTTATTGATAACATTCATAACTAAAAATTGAAACCTCATTTGCCAATAAGCAACTAATCTTTCTCAACATTTGCTTTGATTATTGTCTATTTAATTGTTTTTTAGTCAATTAAATAATTGCTGTTTTTAAATTTGGCTACTGAATTTGGGTCATTTCACTTTAATATTATTTATCTCTTGATTCTAAACTTATCACAATTCAAACAATTTTAACATTAATTAAAGAATTTACATGTTTCTGATATGAATAACACGACTGAAAAATCAATCATAAATGAGGATATATACTTCAAATGCATTTT